>NZ_JAESPJ010000022.1:0-26224 GCF_016806945.1 Capnocytophaga genosp. AHN8471 | reverse complement strand
TTATAAATTAACATAAGTTCGAATATAACAGAACATTGATTTACAGCTTTGTAACATAATATATTTACAAAATAATTCACCGTCAGGTGAAAATTCGTGAGATAATAAAAAATAAAGACTTTTATACACTCCCAATTTCGTGAAAATTCGTGAAATTAGTGGGAGATTTAAAATATTTTGCTGCTTTTTAAACAACTACTTATCGAACTCTCATTATTTTATTAAGAGTTAAGAAAAAAAGCCTCTTTTGAGAAGTCTGCAAGAGTGGAGTATGTGAGGAATTGGGGTGCGTTTTTTAAAAACGAATACCGCAAAAAATCGTCATTCGTAACTCGTCATTCGTAATTATTTATTATCTTTGCCCCAATTAAATTAATTATTATTACAATGAAGTTAAAACATATCACCCTTTTAGCAGCAGCATCTTTAGTGTTAGCTGCCTGCAACAATCCTCAAACCCCTGTACAAAAAGAGGCACAAACCCCTCAGAAACCGTTGATTAGCTATGTAGACCCATTCATCGGTACTGGCGGACACGGACATACTTACCCTGGGGCAACTACGCCTTTCGGTATGATACAAGTCAGCCCAGTGAATGGGCTCAGCAACTGGGATTGGTGCTCTGGTTACCACTATTCCGATAGCCTTATGGTAGGTTTCGGACATTTGAGCCTTAGTGGTACGGGGATAGGCGACTTAAACGACATCTTGCTAATGCCTACTACTAAAGAGTATGATCTCAGCGTACTGAAATATGGTCGCAAAGAGCAATATCCCGTGAATGCCCAAGAGTTTCGCGATATGGTGCCTTACAAATCGAAGTACAGCCATAAGAACGAAAAAGCAGAACCTGGTTATTACCAAGTGTATTTAGAAGACCCTAAAGTGAATGTAGAACTCACTGCGGCACAACGTTATGCCGTACATCGTTATACTTTTGAAAAAGGAGCAGAACAGTCTGTAATTTTGAATTTAGGATTTGCTATCAACTGGGATAGCCCTACCAAAACTTTTTTTAGCCAATCACGTAAGAAGTTAGACGCTAATAATAACGGCAATATTATTACAGGTTATCGTTATAGTACTGGCTGGGCTGAAAACCAAAAAGTGTTCTTCGCAATTCAGTTTTCTAAGCCTATAAAAAATATTACCTATCAAAAACATAAAGATGATGTTACCTCAGGGCAAATCTTCTTTGATAATACTGATGAGAAGTTAGAGGTAAAAGTAGCTCTTTCGTCAGTAAGTGAAGAAAATGCTTTAGATAACTTGGAGTTATATAACGATCCTAATTTTGATAAAACCAAATCATTAGCACAACAGCAATGGGAAAAGACCCTTAGCAGTATAGTAGTAGAAACCCCTATTGATTCTCTCAAAACCATCTTCTATACTGCCCTCTATCACGCGCAAGTAGCGCCTGTAACTTTTTCTGACAAGAATGGATGGTTTAGATTGCAAAACGATGAAATTGTAAAAACCGAAGGTACTGCTTATTCTACCCTTTCTCTGTGGGATACTTTCCGCGCCGAGCATCCACTGCTTACCCTTTTGCAACCCAAAGTAACTGCCGATATTATCAACTCGATGCTGGCCTACTATCAGGTGCATAAAGTATTACCTGTTTGGACGCTCTACGGCAATGAAACCAATACAATGACGGGTTATCACTCGGTAGCAGTGATTGCCGAAGCCTACCTTAAAGGGGTACGTGGTTTTGATGCTGAAAAGGCTTATGAAGCAATGAAAACTACAATGATGCAAGATGGTCGCGGACTCAAAGCGTACAAAAAATATGGTTACATTCCTTATAACGCAGGGGTAGACGAGTCGGTTACCATTACCCTTGAATACGCTTACGACGACTGGTGTGTGGCGCAAATGGCTAAAGCCTTAGGTAAAAACGAAGATGCCGACTTCTTTACCAAACGCTCTGAAGCCTATGCTCACCTATTTGATAAAGAAACGGGCTTTATGCGTGGTAAAAGTACCGACGGTAAATGGCGCACACCTTTTGATCCTAAACGCTCCGACCACCGCGAAAACACCGACTATACTGAAGGCAATGCTTGGCAACACAGTTGGTTTGTGCCTCACAACGTACAAGGACTTATCAACCTATTTGGAGGCAATGAACCTTTTATAGCGCACTTAGAAAAACTCTTTACCGAAAGTTCTGAAATCACCGGTGATAACATCTCTGCTGATATTTCAGGACTTATAGGTCAGTATGCACACGGCAATGAACCTAGCCACCATATTGCTTATATGTTCAACGTAGCAGGACAACCTAAGAAAACTCAATATTGGATAGATCGCATTTTGCAAACTCAGTACAACACTACCCCTAACGGACTTAGTGGTAATGAGGATTGCGGACAAATGTCGGCTTGGTACATTTGGAGTGCTATGGGCTTATACCCTATGAATCCAGCTTCAACCGAGTATCAATTTGGTCGTCCACTATTTGATAAAGTAACCATACATTTACCTAACGGAAAGACTTTTACAATCATTGCTAAAAATGTGTCTAAAGACAATAAGTATATCCAATCTGTAAAACTCAACGGCAAGGAATACTCTCAATGGCATATTTCTCACCAAGACCTTCTAAAAGGTGGTGAATTAGTTTTTGAAATGACAAACAAATAATACCTAATACTATGGAAGCAACCCTTTTAGAAACTCCTGAAATAATGGAATCACAAAACACAGAAAAAGTAGTTCACGAAAAGAAAAAATCTCTTTGGGACTATATGATGGAGAGTACTCCAAAATACACTATAAACAAAGAAGATGAAGATTTAATTTTTGGTTCTAATATGTGGGTCAAATTAATGCAAGAAGAAGTTTTAGACGAAGAATGAATTACTTTTTAGATACCAATATTATTCTGATACTATATTTGAAGAAGTATAAAGAAATAGAATCCTTTATACAAAGTATCCTTACCAATAGTCAAAATTCTTTTTATGCGAGTACAATTTCTTTGTTAGAAATTGTTCAACTCTATCGAAAAAAGAAAATTATTGAGCTTGATTATGAAGTTTTTGATATAGGAGACAAATTGATAGATAGTATATCAAATAACCTGCCTACTATAGAAATACTTCCTTTTGAATATAGAGAAGCTCGTATCGCAAGTAGATTAACGTTCGTGCCTAATCACAAAGATCCTAACGACCTTGCAATCATAGCACACGCTATAAGTGAACAAATGCCTATCATTAGTTGTGATGATAAATTTCCTGAATATGAACCTCAGGGAATTACTGTAATCCACAACCATCGTAGTACTAAATAAACAAATGAAAAGAAATATCTTAATCACAGGAGGAGCTGGCTTTATCGGCTCTCACGTCGTGAGGCTATTTGTAAACAAATACCCCGACTATCACATTTTTAACTTAGACAAACTTACTTATGCAGGTAACTTAGAAAACGTTGCCGATGTAGCCAATGCCCCTAACTATACCTTTATACAAGCGGATATTTGCGACTACGAGCGTATGAAAGCCCTCATCGCTGAACATCACATCGATGGAATCATTCACCTCGCTGCCGAAAGTCACGTGGATAGAAGTATTGAAGACCCTTTTATCTTCGCAAAAACAAACGTAATGGGTACTTTGAGCCTCTTGCAAGCAGCTCGTGAAGTGTGGAAAGATAATATGCAAGGCAAACGCTTTTATCACGTCTCTACCGATGAGGTATATGGAGCTTTAGAAATGGGTGATACGCTCTTTACAGAACAAACCCCTTACGACCCTCAATCTCCTTATTCGGCATCTAAAGCTTCCTCAGACCATTTTGTGAGAGCTTACCATAACACTTACAAATTGCCTGTGGTGATTTCAAACTGTTCTAACAACTATGGTTCTCACCAATACCCTGAAAAGTTAATTCCAGTGTGTATCTATAATATTGTAGATAATAAACCTCTACCTATCTATGGCAAAGGTGAAAATATCCGCGATTGGCTTTTTGTGGAAGATCACGCTCGTGCGATTGATACCATTTTCCACCAAGGAAAAGACGGCGATACCTACAACATTGGAGGCTTTAACGAATGGCGTAACATCGATTTGGTGAAGGTTATCATCAAAGAAGTAGATAAGCAGTTAGGTCGCCCTGAAGGCACTTCCGAAAAGCTTATCACTTTCGTAACCGACCGTGCTGGTCACGACCTCCGTTACGCTATTGATGCTACTAAATTGAAAAATGAACTCGGTTGGGAACCTTCCTTGCAGTTTGAAGAAGGTATCCAAAAAACCGTTAAATGGTACCTTTCTAATAGATAAGAGGTAAGAAGTAAGAGATAAAAAAAACAGAGGCTACACATTAGTAACCTCTGTTTTTTTCTATTCTATAATTTGCTAATCATCTCATTTGCTAATTTGCCAATTATCTCATCTTTTACACACCACTTGGTTCATATATTTTAGATTTACGATGCTGTATTCGTTCAGTTTGTTTGTTTTTTCTAACTGTTTATAGAAAGCTTTGAGATTTGCTTTCTTGAGCGCTTCGTCTTCAAACTTGCCAAAAACAACTTTAAAAGTAGGTACACGCATCAAAAATTCGTATTCGCCATTAGGTTTTACCAATACTTCGGTGATGTTCTCAGCCATCCATTGGTCGTTTTGTATAAACTGCATCAGTGCGTAGGAGGATTGCCAATACTGTTCAGTATTACCTCTGAGGATAGGCACACGTGCTGAGTAAGAACTTGAGAGTGGCATCTTCTTCCCTTGGGTATCCATATAGTACACTCCCGTTCCGTCATACACACGAGCAATAGGCTCTCGCTGTTTAATTTTAGCATTTAGGGTACCATCAATAGTGCAAAACACTTCCGATTTCTCAATCATCACATTGTTGTCTAAGAGCTTTTCAATTTCATTTAGCCGAAGGAGTCCCATAGGGTGTTGTGCTTGAGGATCTTTGAAGATAGTGCGGCGTATAGCCTCATCGGTAACGTACATATTCTCATCCTGATGGTCTACCACCACCTCTTTCACTACACGCATCTTGTTGCGCCCCGATGCAAATATTTGTATGCAAAAGGGCAAAAAGATGATTACAAGTATTTTTAGTATCTTTTTTATCATAATAGATTTGCTAATTTGCTAATTTCTCAATTTGCTAATTAGTATCGTAGCCAAAACGCCTCAATTGTCGCGCATTGCTACGCCAGTCTTTATTTACTTTTACAAAAAGTTCTAAGTGTATTTGTTTGCCAAAAAACTTCTCTAAATCAGTGCGAGCTTCCACGCCTACTCGTTTTAAGGCTTCTCCTTTATGGCCTATGATAATCCCCTTCTGACTCTCGCGCTCTACCATTATCACTGAGCGAATGTGAATAATCGTCTCGCTATCCGCAAAACTTTCAGTTTCTACTTCTACCGAATAGGGGATTTCTTTCTTGTAGTGCAATAGTATTTTCTCGCGTATAATTTCATTTACGAAAAAGCGCTCTGGTTTGTCGGTGAGTTGGTCTTTAGGGAAGAAAGCAGGCGATTCAGGCAAAAGCTCTATAATGCGGTTGAACACTACCTCTGTCTGGAAGTTGCGCAAAGCTGAAATAGGAAAAATCTCGGCACGAGGCACTTTTTCTTTCCAATAAGCTACTTGTTCTTCTAATGTACTTTGGTCGGAAGTATCCACTTTGTTGATGAGCAACAACACAGGCACGTCCAATTTATTGATGCGATTAAAAAAAACTTCGTCTTTTAGTTCTTTTTCGCCTATTTCTACCATATAGATAAGAATATCAGCATCTTCAAAAGCACTTTTCACAAAGTCCATCATTGAGGCTTGTAAAGCGTATGAGGGTTTGATAATCCCAGGGGTGTCCGAAAAAACCACCTGAAAATCATCACCACTTACGATGCCAAAAATGCGGTGTCGTGTAGTTTGTGCTTTAGAGGTGATAATAGAAAGTTTTTCGCCTACAAAGGCGTTCATAAGGGTAGATTTCCCTACATTAGGGTTTCCAATGATATTTACAAATCCAGCTTTATGCATTTTCTGTTACTTGTTATCTGTTATTCATATACCCAGCTCCGAGTCCTCGCTGGCTTTACTTGCCCCTAACACCTGATACCTGACACCTGACACCTATTACCTGATTCCTTGTATCATTCCTTTCCCCCAGTGTGGGTGATTAGGTGTTTTAGGAGTGAAATGGTTAAATTTTTCTAAGGCTATTTTAACTATAGGTTCTGCTTTTTCCTTGCCACCACCTAATATTTTAGGTTTGTAGTAAATTCCGATAGCACGAATCACATAAGGACGCGGGTTTTCAGCATTTGCCTTGATAGCTTTTTCAATGTATGCTTTACATATTTTTCCGTATTTAGCCCCGCGAAACATTGGGTTTACTTTCACTTTAGCACTGTTCAGATAGGCGTATAAGGCATTGATTTCCGATACATCGGCATCAGGTTGTTTTTCAGCTATCTTCAAATATTTCTCCGCCTGATTGCAATAACTATCAATCATATCTCCCTGCGACATATCAGCGAGACGTATGTTCACATAAGCCGCATAGTAATTCGCAAGCCAATGTGAAGCCGCTGAGGTAGCAAGGATCTCAAAATCTTTAGCTAAAGTCTGTAATTCTTTAGTAGTATAGCTTTTGTCAAGGAGTTTTACTTTTTCAGTAAGCCTTGCCTCCATATCCTGCCCCAAAACTACAGAACAAACTAATAACAGAAAAAAAGTAATATATCTATTCATTCGTAATTCGTAATTCGTCACTCGTCACTCGTAATTCGTAATTCGTCACTCGTCATTATCTCCTTCCTTTCGGTTTTTTAGCAGGTGCCGATGGAGTAGGAGAGGAGGTGGTTTTTGGAGTTTCTACCTCTTCTTTCTTTTTCTCCTTTTTGTAAAGAGGAATTAGGTAGCTGAGCGTGTAGTTGAACCCTACGCCAAATCTACTTCCTTCGTACACTCTGCCGAAAGCAGGAATATAGTAGTTAGGAAAACCACTGTTGTTCGTTTGTGCTACCAATAGCCCTACGCGCACACTTGCCCCCGCATAGAGGTTGCGCAAGAGTTCCGCTTTGATGCCTACAACTAATTCCAACCAGTGTGCTGTACGTCCGTCGTATTTTTTTAGGAAAGAAGGATCAGAGCCTATGATATTTTCAGTCCAATATTGGTTGTCCTTGTGGATTGTATAGGAAGTGAGGTTTTGAGAGAAGAGCGAAATGCCATAGCGAGCCCCTACGTAAATCATATTTTCCATACCATACCAATTGCCGTAGGTATTATAATCAAAACCCGCACGCAAAAACTGACCTTGGGTAGTATAAGTATAAAAATCCTCGTTTTTACTTCTCTTTTCGTGTCCTAATTCTGCCGCGAAATAGTGGTTGGTTGTCAAGCGGTAATCGCCTACCAACTCAAGTCCGTAGTAATCTTTATCAAAAAAAGGACGTACCAACTTACTCAAGTCGGCACCCACGCGCAAGCCATACCGTTGTTTGTACACAGGGGCTTGTTGTTTTTCGGGTAAGGCGATGGTAGTTTGTGAAGTCGTACGGGTAGCCGTTTGTGCCTTTAAGCCTGCAACCCATAACATACTAATGATACAAATGTATATGAGCTCTTTTTTCATTATTTACGGTAGTGTTCTTGATGTTCAGACCTTTCAGCCAAGAGTTACTTGCATCTTGAATAGTAGCCGAAAGAGTGTTGTAAGTAATTTTTACCCCGCAAGCCTTGCTTACGAATGTTTGTTCAGGAGTATAAGTGAGTGTAAGAGTTGCTGTGCTGGTAGTTGTGCCCGAAACCACCGTTTGAAATAGATAAGTGGTAGGTGATTCCAAGCGCAAGGGCAAGGCAAGTGAATCTAAAGTAGTGTTGCTCACCAAAGGAGTCGTGTTACCCTCGCCATAAACCGTAAGATTTGCTACGCTAAAAGACGTGCGAGTGTTGTTTGGGTTATAAAAACGCACCACTAAGCGAGGGGTATTTACGTTGTGGTCGCAAAGATCATCCGACTCACAGCTTATCAATGCTGAAAGTGAGAGAATTAGGAAAGATATGAAGATATTTTTTTTCATTAGAAAATATAAAGTTGGCGCAAAGATACAAAACAATTGATAATTAACAATTGCTTATAAACAATTATTTACTATCTTTGTCCTTTAAACTTTTTACTTTTCACTATACAGATGGCAAAGAAAAAGAAAACCCTCCCCGCTAACTTCTACGAACTATTAGAAGCTAAAGATTTAGACGCACTTAAAGCCGTTTTCAACGAATGTGATCTAAACGATTACGACCGTCGTTCATTCAAGACACCTGCACTCTCTTTCTATGAAATCCCTTTAGAGTTAATGGATTGGCTCATTGCTCAAGGCGCTGACATTGATGTAAAAGATGAATATGACCGCACTCCATTATATTATCACGCCGAAGTGAATAATGTAGAAAAAGTAGCTTTACTATTAGAAAAAGGGGCTGATATAGAATCTAAGACAGCGTATGACGAAACACCATTGTTTGGTGCAGGTTATCACCCTGAAGTAACTGCTTTGCTTATAGCTAAAGGAGCTAATATCAAGGCAAAAGACGATATGAAACATAATCCTATGGAGGCAATGCTGTACTCTGTTCAGAGTATTGATATTTCTAAAGCAGCTAAAACAGCTGAACTTTACCTCAAAGCAGGATTGAAGCCTACCAAATTTGCTAAAGAACAAATCACTCGCATAGGAGAAGATTTTGAGTTTCACCGCAACAATTTCAACCCAGAGTATTTGGAGGAAACCGATGCAGGATTGCAACAACTATACAAACTCTTCAATGTACCTCCTGTACCCCGCCGTATACAACACGATGGCAAATCACCTATTGTACTTACCGGCGATACGTGGGAAGAGCGTTTCGAGCAGGCGTGGGAACTCTTGGTACCCAGTCGTGGTATAGCAACTACGGTACAAGGTGAGGTAGTGCGTATTGCAGGAAGGGTGAATGACGAACTCCTGCGTAATGCTATGGGCAACTGGGATAAGGAATACCGCAAGATGCTCACTGCCATTAGCAGTTATTTGCAACAAGGTAACCCTCTCTCGGAGAGTGAGCTCGCCGAAGTAACCGATATTCAAAAACACATCTTGGAAGACGATGGTACTGGCACTAAACGCCTATGCGAATTGGCTACCGCTTGGGTCGTACAGAATCCTCAGCCTATTGCCTTAGGCAAAGTGAATTATAAGTATTAGGGGGGAGCAGGTGTCAGGTATCAGGTGTCAGGCGTCAGGCATCTGATTTGTCTGCCCCGTCTGCCCCGTCTGATGTCTATTATTAACAATATCATACAAACTTATAAATGAATAACAATACACCATCTCTTTGGCAGAAGATACAACAATCATTACTTGCTATTGCGCCTTCAATAGGCAAAAGTTTTCAAAAACCTGCTGAGGAGGCTCAAATTAAAGCGCTAGAAGATGCTATAGCGCAACCCCTCCCTGAGAGTTTCAAAGAGCATTTGCGTACTTTCAACGGACAAGAACAAAGCGATAGACCCCACTATTTTATGGGGTATAACTTATTGCTTCCTATAGATGAAATTATTGAGACCTACCAAATGCAGGTGGAGGACTTTGAAGGGGAATTTATTGCTGATGACATCAATCCTAATAAAATTCAACCCGTATTATGGGATAAAGGTTGGGTTCCGTTTACAGATTTTGAGGCGACAACTCGTATTTGCATAGATCTCAACCCCGCTACCAATGGGGTGAAAGGGCAAGTGATTATGCTATACCCTGGAATTGATTACCAAAGTGATGAGGTGGTATTAGCCAATTCTTTTGAAGAGTTCACTCAGAAAATATGGAATATATTAGACGCAAAGGACTATTCTTTTGAAGAGGGGATTATAGAACAAGATTTTTTAATTTAAAAAACACCATACAATGACCTTAGTAGAACAATACCTTGAAGGCTTGAAACAAGCCTATATCGATAATGGCGGAGAAGAAGCGTGGCAAAACCTTATGGATACAGCCCACGGCGCTACTGAAGCCGATTTGCAACTTCTCCGCAATCGTTACCCACAAGTGCCAGAGAGTTTGCTGGACTTACTCCGCCGTATTGACGGCACTTATTGGCGTGAATATGAAAAAGGCACAGTGAGCGACCTTATTTTAGGCGCTGATGAGGATATGGGAGATTATCCTTATTATCTGCTTTCGGCTCACCAGATTGTAGAAACTCAAAATGAAGCCTTTGATTTTTATGCTGATTATATCAATCGAGAGTATGAAGAGGTAGAGATAGACAATCGCATTACAAGTGATGCTTCACAACTTCATAATTGGTTGCATTTTTCCGATTGTATGAACAATGGCGGCACCTCACAGCTTTTTATAGACTTTTCGCCTTCTGCTATAGGCAAAGTAGGGCAAGTAGTGCGATTCCTTCACGACCCCGATGAAATAGTAGTCATTGCCGACAGCTTTGATGATTACCTAAAAATGCTTATGAAAAATGGCTATTGCTTTGTAGATGAAATGAATTTTGAGGAATAAATAAAAAAAATTATGCCCTATGAACAATAATGTTATCACTGCGCAAGAGCGCAAAAACAAGAGTATCGCAATACTTGTGTCGCAAGGAGTACCTTATATAGAACATTTGCCCTTTCGTTATGAAACAGAGGAAGTAACCCCTCGTGATAAAAAAGAAGTCATAGAGCGGGCGGTATGCTCATTTGCTTCTATAATGTGTGCTTTATCTATCAGTAAAGGTGAATATTCCCAAGAGGATAGAGTATATGCGGAAGATTTTCTTTCGGAAAAATACAATGTCCTTGAGTTGCTAACCCCTGTGGAACAGCAGGTGATTGCAGGTACTATAAGTGAGGCAGGAGCTATGAATGCCACTTGGAAATACGAGTCATTATGGGTATTACTATGGGCTCTGGGCATCGTAGAAGAACTATCATTCCCCAATGAGATTTGCGATTGCGATTTGATAATGGATACAATGGGCGAGTTTGAGGGGCTTGATGACTTTATGGCACATACCACCCTGCGCCCCATAGAAGAAATCTTACAAGCCTTAGACTTGCACTATCGCTACCACTGGACAACAGTAAATGCTCGTATATACGGTTCAGACTTAGCAGGTTTAGACGAAGATATCGTAATGGAACGCCGTGCAGGTTTAGAATGGTTGTGTTGCAAAGGAGAAGAGAACGACAACCTTACTGATACTTACAACGCTTGGGATTATCCCGAACTAGGCACTTAATAAGTTAGAGAATAGGAAATAGAGAATAGGAATTAGCACCTCGCTGGCGCGAGCTTATAGCTCGTGCCTTGTTAACAATTCAAAATGAAAATCATCTCTAAATTCAAAGATTACTACGACTATAAAGTCGCTGAGTATGGCATAGACGAAAACCTCGTCTATGACCGCCGTTTGCCACCAGAGGTAGGGATGAGCCTCCCTCAGAGAAGTTGGCTCGCCTTTGATGACCCTACCAACGATGAGGCACTGCACTCGGCACTCTATGTGGGCACTGCGCTTGTGCACCTCTTTGCTACACGCTCTAAAATATACACCCATTGGGATTTTGCCGACCCTAACGATTGGCATTACAGCATATATGATTTGTGGTATGGCGACCGCTATGTGCTGATGAATGACGGGAAAGAAATTAGGATAACCTCCTACTTATCGGCTACTTGTGATACCCTGCTGGAACAGATGGAAGCCCCACGCGATCGGAATATCTTTCAGCTGGAAGACCGACCGCCGTGGCTGGTGTTAAAAAGTCCGTTGTTGCTCATTTACAACAAAGACCACAGAGGAGATAATAGAGCAACCTATTATGTAAATTTGCAGGAACTCGGCATCTATATCGATCCCGATTTTGTATGGCAGCACATCGTGCAATACCTTTCCGACCTCAAAACCCAAGCCGAGCAATCGCCCGAACTGTCCAACGACTTGAAAATAGACAGTAAAGGCTTTGACAAAAAACGCTCTTTCCGCCCCAAAATGAAGTAATTTGTTAATTGCCAAAGTTTTAATTGCTCGTCGTGCTACGACCTTTGCCAAAGTTGAATACTCTGATTATCAATAATTTTTGAAGTATGTTATGTACGGGCGTTTTGCAAACGCCCTTCTATAAATAAAACCTTTTGGACACTCTTGTTAATTGTTAATTATTAATCGTTAATTGAATGAATTATCTAAAAGAAATACAAACTCTCAAAACCGAGCTTGCTCTTCCCTTGCAGAAAGCCAAAACCCTATTAGAGCAAACTGCAGGTGATATCCCCGCTGCCATAGCCCTCTATCACCAAGAAAATATAGCCACTATAATGGCAGAAACCGAGTGCGAACATTGGGAAGCCAAAAGTGTATACGAGCGTTTCAATTATAATGTCGAAAAGGCTGTAAAACACATTTTTAGCACTTCACTAACTATAAGTGTTGAAGATAAAAGAGACACTAGCGAAAGAGGTATGGGCTATCTCATCAGCGCTTTAGATGCTGATTTGAACAATGTTTCCAAGCGCTCTGCCTTCATCCCAATAGAAGATTTTGATGAATACCTTTCCAGTGATTTCAAAGCAGTATTCCCCCTATACCAACCTCAATGGAATAAAATAGAACCCCATTTCAATTGTACGACCAGCAATCTCTTTGACCCTACCACGTGCCGAAAAATCATCGCACAACTGCGCCAACGTACATTTACCGATGAAAAAGCAAAGATTTTTATACAGAAAGTCATTGCAGATGTAGAAGAAAAACTCCCCACCTGCGCCTATATAGAGGTCTATGGGAATATATAAAAATAAACAAATGAAAGAACAACTCCACCGTATCCAACAGAAATTAGCCCAAGCCAAAGCCGCCGATAAAAACTTAGAAGTATTTGGAGCCGATGCTCACCAGTACCACCTCAACCCGCCCGTAAGCGAGGCGGAAGTCCTTGCTTTTGAAAAGAAATATGGCGTACAACTCCCCGAATGTTATCGTGCCTTTATGCTCACCATTGGCGATGCCAAAGCTAAAAAATCAGACTTTATAGCAGGACCTTATTTCGGTTTGTATGCCTTTGGAACTTCTGTAGATAGCCTACTCTACGAAAAAATAGAAACCTACCTCAAAGCACCTTGCAACCTTTCTCCTGATATGACTCAAGAAGAATGGGAAACGCTCTCCGATCCGCTATTGTTCTCTGAGGAAGAGGAAGAAGATGATGATGATAAGTATTTTGCCGAACGATCAAAAGTCTTTGGAGGGCTTCTGCCTCTGGGAAGTCAGGGGTGCACCTATGAACACGCCTTGGTACTTAACGGCAAATATGCCGGTCGTGTAGTGAATATAGATTTAGACCTCGCGCAACCTAAATTTGCTTTCGAAACCAACTTCTTAGACTGGTACGAACGCTACCTCGATGAGGTGATCTCTGGGCAACTTTTAGACGACCGCCCTACGTGGTTTGGCTACCACCGTGGTGAACCCGCTGAGGTGCTCCTTAATGAATATGAACACACTACCGACTGCAAAACTCAAACCGACTGCCTCGAGGGGGTATATCATAAAAAACCGCCTTTAGAACCTGCACTATTAGACAAGATAGAAAAACTCATCGCCTTAAACAACGACGATAGAGCCTTCTTAATTGAAATTCTTAGCCAATCGTCCTATGAACGAGCCAAACCTTACTTGCAAGATTTGGTAACCAAAGATCCTAAAAAGGTATTTCAGTTCGTATGGTGGTATGCAAAAGACCATTGCGCCGACTGGGTGTCTGTCGTAAAAGAGCTATTGCCTACCATTACCGACGAAAGAACCTTTGATTTTGCTACCTACCTCCTTACGGAAGGAGATGACAATTTCGAGGAAGTAATCCTGCCCTTCACCGATAATGAGAATCCTCAAATACGTAGCACTGTCTACTATACACTCGGTGAAAGTGAGAAAAGAGAACAATACCTCGATACCTTTATCAAAGGGCTACAAGAGACCGATACAGGTGTTCTTTGCACAGTTATGCAAGCCCTTTCTGAGATAGATGACGAGCGCTTATTGCCCTATTACAAAGCCATCGCCAAACGCTTCCCCGAAGAGAAAGACTATATCCTTTCTAACTTGGAACACCGCTTAGCTTCCTTTGGTCTCACCATTGAAGAAGCGAGAAAATAAGAAGATGCAACTAAAAAAGACCATAGAGAAGCTTTGGATTACCAAAGTAATCGTTGAAGGACTTAACAAAGCCTTTGCCTATAACGAGTACTTGGGTAGCTTTTTGATGATAGCTATTTTCTGTATTATCTATGTGCTAGTATTCCCTATAATGTTAGTGGTATTGCCAATTCTTGGGGTAGTCAAATTGTTTAAGAAATAAAGAGTGAAAAATGAACCTAAATAGAATAATACATTCAAGGCTGTTGAACACTACCATTGATAAAGTAATCAAAGTCAATGCCTATAACCCTTTGTTAGGTTTAGTTGTAATAACAATAGCTCTTTTTGTTTTCTTTATACTCGTAATCCTTTCAATAATAGTAGGATTACCTATACTTGGCTTAGTGAATTTGTTTAAAAAATTGATAAAATAAAATATGGAATTACAACATTTGTTGGGCAGACTTATTCATTCTCCTGAAATAAAAGAATTTTTAAGTCACTACCATTTGCCTCAAAACCCTAATCCTGAATATGATGCTTACGGCAACTTGTTTTGGGTACGAGCTAATAATGAAGAAAAGACCATTCGCTGTCTCTTTACTGGGTATGTGAGATATGTTCCCACTTATGGAGAGCCTATTGGCAATTATAACAAGGAAAAAGACCAACTCATTTTGCACGAAATCACCATTTATCCACCAGCAACCCCCAATGGCAAAATTCCTGAAATAGCATTGCCTTTTGGTTTAAACATTGGTGATGATAAAAAGACTATCGAACAGAAGATAGGCAAGAAACTCACCGGTAAAAGTGCAGCTAATGATGGAGGTTCTTTTTACGAGCCTTTCTTTGATGAATTTCGCTTATTATTAGCATTGGACTCTAAGGAACAATTGTGCTGGCTAACACTATTCAAATTAGAACTATATGAAAAGGAACGCATCCGCCTTAAAGCCCTCCTCAAATCACAAAACAAGAATATAGACCCTAATCGCATTCCCGAAATGCAAGCTTTTCTTTCCGAAACACCTATTACTCAGTGGCGCAAGCGTATGGCTCAGGGTGATGATATGTTTTCAGAAGAAAGCATTACCGCTGTAGAAACAGCCCTTACGGAATATGTGCAAACACTTTGTGAGGCGGTACAAAAGAAAAATGCGACTACCGTTTATAATTCTATGGGTAAATTGGTAAAGAAAATCAATAAAATTAATGACAAATACGGACTTATAGAAACAATGGAGCGCGAGGAACTTTGCGAGTGGCTCAATACACTCATACGCAAAACAGGATTGGAATTAGCCGATAATGTAGATATCACCGATGAATACCGCGAGTGGTAAAAAATACAGAAACAATGAAAAAATCATTAGAAAAACTTTAATAGTTAATTAGCAAATTAGCGAATTAGTAAATTGATGTATTATGGCAATAGACGGCGTAAAAATCATAGATAGCGATAGTGGCTATGACATTTACAACAACATCACCGAGCGTTATAAAGACGGTGAGGATATAGAAAAAATCAGACAGGATTGGCTCAATGAGGAAGCTAATTTTTGTATTGATGAACTTTTTGCAGAAATCTATTGGACGGCTTTTGCATACGCTCTCTGGAAAATAGGTTACCCCCACGATGAGGTGCGCACCAAAGCTTTGCAACTCATCGAACAAGGGGCAACACCGCTCTGGAACGAGATAGACAGCAAAGCCCAAAAACAACGACAGAAAGCACTCGATAAGCTCAAACTACAATTGCAAGAGGACAACCCCAAGCCTCTTGTGAAACCTGCTCCAAAGAAACCTAAAACACCTTATTTTCAAGTAGGAGATGTGTTGGTGGTAACTATTGATAAACGTTATGGCATCTGCTTTGTGTCAGCTGTAGAGGTTACTCCCCGAAAAATAGAGTATCATCTTGCTCCTACTCGATATTTAGCCCCTACTTATCCTACAATGACCGACTTTTTGCAAAGCGAACTCGCCTGTGGGAAAAACAATCAAGATTTCGCCCTCAAAACCGATTGCTGGTTCAATCATAAAGAATTAGGAGCGATACTGCCTTTTCTCCAGAAGATAGGCACCGTACAATTGAAACCTTATATTTTATGGCTTTTGTCACCTGCAGATAATGTTGAAGATATTTATAAAGAAATCACAATGGATAAAAAACATTTTGGAGGAAAACTCAAGAAAGTAGAGGAGTTAGTTGTTAGAGAGTAGGATAGGTAAGACAGAATTTTGTTCATTTGTTAATTATTACTTAGTTTTGCGGTATAAAAATCTTGCTCTATGAAACACATTATTATAATAGTAACTTTAGCTTTTTGGGCGTGTGAGCAGAAGCCTCTTAGCGACCTTTCGCTGATAAAGATGGGTAGCCCTATCAGTGATTATAAGTTAGATGCTAACGACTTCTCAGATAAAGGTATGCAGCCAATGCGCTATAAAGAACGTTTTTTTGATATGATAGAAGAAATGCCCGATGAAAATCAGTGGAGACCGCTGATGCATACCTTTGAAGGGGAAACTTATAACTATACCTATGGAGGGGTTAAAATATCTTATCATACTACTATACAGACCTATAACGACAAAATAGCGCAACTCTGTATAATGCCTGAGATAGATGCCCTGCCTGCCCTTGTCAAGTACCTTTACGCTACCTTGGGGGTGCCTGATGAAGAGTATTCTCTTATACTGAAAAGGAGCATCGTACCTACTAGTAAATATGCTTTTTCATCTCTGGAAATTCATAATCTTCTTGCCAGTATATTCCCTGAGCACAATGATGGCAACATACCCTGTATTGAGAAAGACGAGATAAGTGCGCCTACGTATTTGCGGTGGGATAGAGGTAATGAGATTTATTGTTTGAAGATTATAGACACTCATTATTACCAAGATAATAGCGTAGAATACGAGCTAAAGCCTATGTTTATTTGCACTTTGCGCTATCTGCCAGAATAAAAATACAATACTATGAAACAGCTATACCTTTTAGCTATCGCTGCTATAACGATAGCCTGCACTAACGAACCTATTACCGACCTCTCGGAACTAAAAGTCGGCACTAATATCAGTGCTTATACCTTAAACAAAACCGACTTCGATGTCACCCCTAATGTTCTTTGGAGCAAGAAATTGCTTACTACCACCTACCTTTCGCACAAAGATACTGACATAAGTAGGTATCACTTTGGCAAGTTCAGGTTGCAGCCCGTAGCCAATGCCATAAGGATAGATGTGCGCGAGGGCAAGATAATATCGATAAAAATACGGATAGCCATAGACCAGATATTTGAGTTAAGAGATTGGCTTATAGCTACTTATGGAGATAACTACGATGACGATTTTTTTGAGCACAGCAGATATTATTACACAGCTAAAGAATTAGAGATATTCGGAAAGCTATTCCCTGGTTACACGCTCAATGAAGATCCTACCGACCCCAATTATGCAAAATGCAATATCGTAATTTCTGATTATTTTTTGTGGCGCACTCCAGAGGCTTCTTACTGTTGGGATATAAACCATCAAGAAACCCTCCTAAACACACTAACAATAACGGCAAAATAATTAGTGAATAAATGATGCCTCTTACCTTATCTCGATAATGGCTAATGATGATTTAGTAGCACATCAAGGATTATTTGAAAATACAAAATTATACCAAAAAATGAATTTAATGAAGTTCATTTAGATAGGATAAAATCAATTCTGAAACATCAATAATAAAGAGATATATACAATGAGATGAAAAAATATATAGTCTATTTAATCGTTTTAATTCTCTTTAGCATTGATGGATATTTTATCTATAAATCCATTAATAGCTTTAGAAAAATAAATACTTTTAAGAAAGAAACTGCTTTAGTTGTTGAGACAAAGTATGCAAAACATAGTACGCGTGGTCGTACTTACTACTTAGAGATGAAACTTAAACCAATAACAAGTGAAGGAGAGATATATGATATAGAACTCTCGGAAAGTTCTCGCTTTACTTTTAGAAGTCTTCCTAAAATTTCTAAAGATGATATAATAACCTATTATTTAATGGAAGACTCTTTGTTAAAAGTCCCTGAAGTAATAGGACTTTCTACTGAAAAAAAAGTAAGGAGTAATTTTCAAGTATTCTTAGATATTTATAATTGTTATACAAAAATGCTATATACGCATTTTTTCTCTCTTATAATATGTGGTTTGGTAATTGTTTTTATAAGAAAGAATTATAATGAAAAAATTGCATTTGATTGTTATATAGTCTTATGCCCCTATATAATATTTAAAGCTTTTCTACTAATTCTTACCTAAAACACCCCAGTTGGCATAAGTTTGCAACCTATATAAATAAATTACATTTCTCACCTCGAAATCACGTTAAAATAATAAAAATGAGTATACTTAAATCACCTATTCAACCTAACGGACTGAAAGAGATTAGTTTAGGAAATTCTATAGGAGCATTTGAAAAGCTATTAAGAGATGAATATCAAAGAGGGAATGTGGGTTTTGAATTAGATACCCATTTTCTAATAGTTGTTTTTATGGATAGCATCATCGTAAAAGTTAATTTGTTGTATAATAAAGTAGCTCAGATATCTTTCTATAATAAGTTCTTAGGCAAATTCAATGGTATAGGAATAGGAAGTAGTTTAGGAACATTTATGGATACATATCCTACGGCTCAATACGATGATGATCAGAATTTCTTTTATATTCCTAATTCTACGTATGAGAATATGGCTTTTTTCTTTGAAAAACCTTATTCTTTTGCGCAGGACAACAAGTTAGAGGAAATTACAATCAATGATTCATCTCTATTAGTAATATCTAGTAATAGATAAAAAAATCGAATTTATGAAAAACACACTTTGGCTTTTGTAAAATATAGTCTTTTAGCTTTTGTGAAATTTTCTAATTGGCAAATTGGCTAATTAGTTAATTATTCTTACCTTTGACTCTTATGTTAAGATGCTTGATTTTGTAAAATTAGAAGTTATATGGGAGCTGTAAAGTAGAGGAGTTGATAGACACTATACACTATTAACACTATTAAAGAGCAATTATAAAACCTTAAAAAGAAATTATTATGAACTTATATCCTTCTATATCTTCAGAATTGGAACTGGCAGGAAAACTTATAATTCCTTTGTTAGTATTTCTCTTAATTGCTTTCGTGGCAAAAAAAGTAGAGAATAAATCTATTTCCTCTCTACTTGAAATCTTATTAGCATTGGGTATAATGGTCTATAATATAGCTGTAGGAATCTTTTTATTCCGGTGTGTGCGACCAATAATTCCCTATTGGGAGTTAGATCTTATAGAATGGTATCCTGTACCTCTATTTTTTGCGTTTTTCCTTTTAGTTTTTAACATTCTTTTCTTGCTCAGGTATAGAAATAAACTCTATGAAAATGTATTGTTTGTGCTGAGTTTAGGATTGCTGTTATTTACGCTCTATGAGTTTGTAGTTACCAAACCTTTTAAGCAGCAAGATGGAGCCGAATTCTTATTAGATGAAAGTCTTTTAGAACACGCCCCACTACTAAATTTTATAATTAATATAGCAGTAAGTTTGAGTTTTATACTATTTATTGGACATAAAAGAAAATCGAATTTATGAAAAACACACTTTGGCTTTATAAAAATCCTTATCAGATAGAGATTATAGATGAAACCAATCTCGATGATAATCAAAAAGCCCTTACTCGTTACCAAGAACGCCAACCTTACAACCGAAAAGTAGGCGAATATGACCAACTAATAGGCATTCGAATCTATGAAAATGAAGAACCTATGGGTAAAGTATTGCTTGTAGCTGATACTTATAATGTGCTCAATGAGAAAGGTATTCTTTTGGATAATGATAGACTTCTGATAGCTTGTGGCAATGAGGTATTTTGTATCCTCTTGCCTACATTAGAACTCCTTTGGCATACGCAGGTGGATATGGCTACTTGCTTTGAAATAGTCGCCTATCAAGAGGATTACATTACCCACGGCGAGGTGGAGATAGTACGCCTTAACAAGCAGGGCGAAATCCTCTGGCAGTTCAGTGGGAAGGATATTTTTGTCTCGCCTATAGAGCGTACCCCCACTTTTAAGATAACCCCACAAGGTATCGACTTAGTAGATTTCAATTATGAGGAATACCATATTGATTTCAACGGAAAATTAATAAAATAACGTGAGTTCGATATAACAAAATACTGTTTTACAAATATATTTGTATTGCAGTCTATGTGAGATTTTAAAAACTGTGAAGCTGTTTATCTATTTAACTAATAAATAATTTAATTATCCTACATCGAACTTGCGTTAATTATTTTTATTTTGCTAAGTAAAAATGTTTTTAGCAAGAATGGAACAGTTTAAAATCCCTCTGCAAATAGGAAATAGAAAAAAGTTTTTGATTTCTGATAAAATTGTGTACTTTTGTCGCGTAGCATAGCAAAATTAGTGAAATGATGCATAATAACCTTATAGATAATTCTTCTGATGCACTCTCTATGCAGCAATATCTCAAGAGATGCATCTTGGCTGAAGGGGTTGATAAAATTCAGATTGCAACAGGATATTGGGATATTCCAGGGATGACTCTTGTTCTCAATGAACTTAAAAGTTTCTTAGAACGAGAGGAAACTTCATTTGAACTTCTTATTGGTAAAGATCCTTATGTTTATACCTCAATGATTAAAAATCCTAAGTACAAAGATGCTACTTATCCTTATGATTTTATACGCACAGATATACACGATCTTGAAATAAAAGAGGAATATGAAGATGTTATCAAGCTATTACTCAAATATGGCGGAAGTAGCAAAATTCAGATACGCATATACACTAAAAATTCAAAAGAAGAAGATGAATTTTTACACTCTAAATGTTATATTTTTTCAGGATCTTCACATTCTTTTGGTATTGTTGGAAGTTCGAACTTTACAAAGAAGGGATTGTTAGGAAATGCAGAATTAAATTATCTTGAAACTGACCCTGCACGTATTACAGCTCGACCTACACATGGATCCAATGCAAAAGGACATATTTGTTGGTTTGAAGAAAAGTGGAAACTTTCAAAAGAATGGACACAAGAGTTTTTGGAGCAAATTATTAAGAAATCGCCTATCTACATTGATATACAAAAAAATACTGCGCAAGAATTCACTCCCTACGAACAATATATCAAATTACTTCAACTGCAATTTGGAGATGTTGTAGATAAGAACTTAGGACAAGAAATAGAGAGCTATCTTCCTCCTAAAGTACATAAATTGGACTATCAAATAGAAGCCGTAAAACGCTGTATCAGTATTATGCACGAACACGGAGGCTTTATGTTGGCAGATGTAGTGGGACTTGGTAAGACGATTATCGGAACCCTCATTATCAAACGTTTCCTTTCGGTACTAGAAAATGATGGGAGAGAACGTAAAGTTTTGATCATCACCCCCCCTGCCATTCAGTCGGGATGGAAGAAAACAATTGCTATGTTTGACAAAGATTCTGATGAGAAGATCGCTCCGTATATCGATTTCATAACTACAGGACGTATCGCGAATGTAACCGAAGAGGATGATTGGGAGGAAAACGATGATGATAGTGCTGATTCTGGAGAATTTGTTGGAACCCTCCAAGATAAGAATTATGGATTTATCGTTATTGACGAAAGCCATAAATTCCGCAATAGTACTACTTTTATGTACCGATCACTTGATGAATTGATCATAAAGATTGGTTCCAACACGGGGGTATATCCATACATTGGACTGCTGTCGGCTACCCCTCAGAATAACCGCCCTAACGACTTGAAAAATCAGATATACCTCTTTGAACGCAATCGTAATGATAGCACTCTAAAAAAGGCAGAGAGCGGTAATATTGAAAAATTTTTCGCTGATGTAAATCGTGAATATGATCTACTGATAAACAATAGAAGCAATATTACTGAAGAAGAACGTAAACAACGTTTAGAGGCTGTTTCAAAGAAATTACGTGACTGTGTGCTAAGTGATATATTAGAACGCAGAACAAGAACGGATGTCGAGAAGTATTACAAAGAAGATATGGAGTCTCAAGGTTTGGTATTTCCAAAAATTGTAGGTCCTAATACTCTTAAATACATAATGGACGATGAATTGGCGCAACTATTCTCAGATACTATGACAATTATTGCACCAAATCAGAATGAAAGGTTACTTACGAACGAATGGCTCAAGTATTCTCGTTATCGCGCCATTGAATATTTTGTTGATCCAGCCAATGAACAAAAACATACTGGTCGAGGCAACCGTGGTGTTAATGATGTGGCAAGACAGATGGCTACTATTATGCAAATTCTTCTTGTAAAGCGCCTTGAAAGTTCGTTCACGGCTTTTACTCAATCATTATTCAATTTGCGTCGTTATACTGAGAATATGATTAGGATGTGGGAAAACAACACCATCTTTGTTTGTCCACAAATTAATGTGAATCAAGAACTCGACTATGAAGCAAAAACTAAGAAACGAGGAGGAAAAGTTTCTTTTAATGATTGTGTGGAAGAAATTAGAGTCAAAATTCAGAAACTCACAAACCAAGGGCGAAATGAGAGAGGACAGAATGCCGAATATAAACGCAATGATTTCAAAGAGGAATACTATAGCCAATTAAAAGAAGACTACAACCTCATTTCTAACCTCTGCGATCGTTGGGCTAAGAACTCTCAAGACCCGAAGTTCGATGCTTTCAAGGAAAATATAAAACCTGAATTATTCAATCCAGAAAAAAACACTTCTGGAAAGTTGGTTATCTTCTCAGAGGCAATTGATACCGTTCAAGCTCTTGCAAGAGCTGTTAAGGCAAAAGGCTATAAACCACTTGTTATTACAGCTGCCAATCGCGATGAAATGGAAAAAACAATTGAAGAAAATTTTGATGCTAACTACGAAGGACAATGGAAGGATGAATACAATGTGATCATCACAACCGAAGTTTTGGCAGAAGGGGTAAACCTTCACCGTGCCAATGTTATTCTGAACTATGACACCCCTTGGAATTCCACTCGCCTGATGCAGCGTATAGGGCGTGTAAATCGTATTGGTAGCAAAGAACCTTTTGTTTATGTTTACAACTTTATGCCAAGTGCCGAAGGTGATGCTCAAATAGAGTTAGTACGAAAGGCACATACTAAACTGCAATCATTCCATATTCTATTTGGTGAGGACAGCAAGATTTTCTCCGATGAAGAAAGCGTTGTACATTATGATATGATAAAGGCTATTGAAGGAGAGGAGTCGCCAATGCAACAATATGTGTACGAACTGAAACAATACAAAGAAACACATACTGAGCGTTATAAGCAAATAGAGCAGACCAATGAGGGGTGGGAAATGGCGCAGGCAACAAATGGCACGGCATACTTTATTGTGAAAGCCCCTCGCTCGGCAAAACTTGCCATTAGCATACACACAACCAAAGATAGTCAATCAAAAGCCCAAATAATTTCTTTACTTGAACTGCTTGAAGCGATGCGAGTGGATGAGAGTGCCCAGCGTATTGCATTGCCAGATAACTGGCAGCAACTCTCAGCTGATGCCATAAAAACATATAATCAATATTTTGTCCACATCAACAAGTCAAGAGCTGGTGATAAACGTACCCAAGCTCTTCAGATAATTGTAAAGCTATATAATAATGATACAATTTCTGAAAAATCGAAAGAGCTCCTAAAAAATACAAGAAAACTTGTTGATAAAGGTAGCCTCGATATCATCAAAAAAATATTAGCTATCGGACAGGTATTGGAAGAAAAAAAACCAAGTCTATTCACTATTAAACAACAAGATATTGACGAAATTCTGGAGCGGGAAATCGGTAAACTCGTCACCAATGTAGAAAGTAAGCAAGGAGAAGCATCAATTATATTAGCAACCATTAAGTAAAAACACCCTATGAATAAGGAGTTATTAAAAGAGTATTTAAGCAATCGTTATCAAGGCTGGGAATCATTTCTCAATAACATTATTTTCCCCATTTTTGGCAAAGATGATTTTGAGGATGGTTACGAAGCAGAACTTTTGGACAGCCAGCCTGAACACAGAAAATTAGCAATAAACACAGGAATACGCAGTATCAAGCAAGTAGGAAGGATATATGTAGGCGTTGAACCATTGCAAATTTTCGATGTAACAGTTAGCGATCGGGTGATGATGGAGCGCAATCGCGTGAACATCCAACGGCTTATTCGCACAGTGATGGATCAGTTCTCTTGTGCTTTTATGCTATTCCATTACGAAGATGACACGCGTTGGGATTGGCGTTTTACTTATTGTCGGAAAAGTGCTAAGAAGGAAGAAACTACCGATAGCAAGCGATTTACTTTTTTACTCGGTCCTGGTCAGTCTTGCCGTACAGCAACTGATAACTTTATAGCTCTTTACGAGAAAAGAGAATCTCTCGAAATTAAAAATATAGAGGAAGCTTTCAATGTTGAGGCACTCTCCCAAGAGTTTTTTGGTAAGTATAAAGCACAGTACGAGGCATTTGTAAATTATATGGTTGACCCATCCAACGGAATGCGTCAGGACTTTATCGATACGCACTTTGACCACAGCAGTATGACTGCCGACAAGATTCGCGATCGTGAAGAAAAGCCTATTCGTGACTATGTAAAAAAACTCCTTGGGCGCATTGTATTCTTACACTTTCTCCAAAAGAAAGGATGGCTTGGTGTTCCAGCTGGCAAGGAATGGGGTGAAGGCGACCGTGATTTTATGCTTAAACTTTTTGAAAATGCTTCTCCAGAACAAAAAGAAAACTTCCTTGATGAGGTGTTAGAAGGCTTGTTTGCAAATGGTTTAGATACTAACCGATCAGATAACGGAGATGTATATGATACAGGAGTGCAGGGCTTTTGCAATTGCAGAATCCCCTATTTGAATGGAGGATTGTTTGAACGTGATGTGTTAGACGAAAAAACAAGTCGCTTTCCTGCCAAATACTTTGAAAGTTTGCTTACAATGCTCTCCCAATATAACTTTACCATTGACGAAAACGACCCGAACGATGCTGAAGTGGGGGTCGATCCCGAAATGCTTGGACGCATCTTTGAGAATCTTTTGGAGGACAATAAGGATAAAGGAGCTTTCTACACACCTAAGGAAATAGTGCAATATATGTGTCGTGAAAGCCTGATCGCTTATCTGCAAACTGACCAAAAGGAAGATGATAAAGAACGTATTCGCCAGTTCGTTATCACACACGATATGGACTTGCTTGGTGAGTTGAAAGAAGAGGTCGAACAAAAACTTATTGATGTTAAAATATGTGACCCTGCTATTGGTTCAGGAGCTTTCCCGATGGGATTACTGCGTGAATTATTTTTCTGCCGTTCGGCTATCGAACCCAATATTGTGGAGAAAGCGGCTGATATCAAACGACATATCATACAGAATAATATCTACGGCGTTGATATTGAACGAGGAGCAGTAGAGATCGCCCGATTGCGTTTTTGGCTTGCTTTGATTGTAGACGAAAAATCACCAGAAGTGCTGCCTCACCTTGATTTTAAAATTATGCAGGGGAATTCGTTACTTGAGAGTTATGAAGGTATAGATTTGAGTAAATTAGCAACAATGTCGGATGTACAAATATATGAACCGCAGCTTAATTTGTTTGGAGAGATGGAAGACCCTCAGCCTAAAGTAATTTATACTCAAACCGATAAACTTAAAGAGTTTCAAGCGAATTTAAAACGATATTTTGAACCTATTACTCACGAAGAACGGACGCGCCTCCGCAATTCTATCAATGACTATGTAAGGCATACGATCGCCTATACACTTGAAGTACATAAACAATCTGAAGAGAGGAAGAAAGAACAGATATGTCTGTCTACTACGCTTACTGAAAAACAAAAAAAAGCCATTGCTGAGGCAGAAGCAAATATGCTTCATCTCAACGAGATGATAGAGAATGTTCAAAATATGGAATTGATCAACTCCGATTTTTTCCTATGGCATACTTGGTTTCATAGTGGTGTTTTCGATCGCCCCTCTAAAGAGGG
>NZ_JAESPJ010000021.1:0-95212 GCF_016806945.1 Capnocytophaga genosp. AHN8471 | reverse complement strand
AATGCTAATCGGGGAGTTTTTTAATTAGTAAATTCACTAATTTGCAAAATTAGCCAATTATTCGTACCTTTGCACCCTTGATTCGATAATAAAATTATGGCAGAAGAATTAGATAACGAACAATTAAATTCTGCTGACTATTCAGCAGATAATATCCAATCCCTTGAAGGAATGGAACACGTGCGTATGCGCCCCTCTATGTACATCGGTGATGTAGGAACACGCGGTTTGCACCACCTTGTATACGAGGTGCTCGATAACTCTATCGATGAAGCCCTCGCTGGTTATTGCGATACGATTTCTGTAACTATCAACGAAGATAATTCTATTACCGTCGAAGATAATGGACGTGGTATCCCCGTCGATATCCACAAAAAAGAAGGCGTTTCTGCTCTCCAAGTGGTAATGACCAAAATCGGTGCAGGTGGTAAATTCGATAAAGGCTCTTACAAAGTATCAGGCGGTTTGCACGGCGTGGGGGTTTCCTGCGTGAATGCCCTTTCCGACCATCTAAAAGCTACTGTATACCGCGACGGCAAAATATGGGAACAAGAGTACCAACGTGGGGTCGCTATGTACCCTGTAAAACAGGTAGGTGATACCGATAAACGTGGTACTAAAGTTACTTTTCACCCCGATGAATTGATCTTTGAACAAACTACCGAGTATAAGTACGATACTCTTGCCGCTCGTATCCGTGAACTCGCTTATTTAAATAAAGGTATTACGATTAC
Organism: Capnocytophaga genosp. AHN8471; assembly: GCF_016806945.1. NCBI lineage: Bacteria > Pseudomonadati > Bacteroidota > Flavobacteriia > Flavobacteriales > Flavobacteriaceae > Capnocytophaga > Capnocytophaga genosp. AHN8471. Next base: position 94,478 of record NZ_JAESPJ010000021.1, on the reverse strand, counting down.
CCTTACCGACCTCCGTAATAAGGACGAAAAAGGTAACTTTATCACCGAAAAATTTTATTCAGAAAATGGATTGAAAGAGTTCGTGAAATTCCTCGACGGCAACCGTATGCCTATCATTGGCGGTGTAATTGCTATGGAAGGTGAAAAGAACGGTATTCCAGTAGAAGTCGCTATGATTTACAACGACTCTTACAACGAGAACCTGCACTCTTACGTCAATAATATCAACACTTCTGAAGGTGGAACTCACTTGCAAGGTTTCCGTATGGGGCTTACCCGTACGCTCAAAGCCTATGCCGATAAATCAGGTTTGCTCGAAAAAATGAGCAAGGATAAAAAGAATCCTGTAGAGATTGAAGGTGATGACTTCCGTGAAGGTCTTACCGCCGTTATTTCAGTAAAAGTCGCTGAACCTCAATTTGAAGGTCAAACTAAAACTAAACTCGGTAACCGTGAAGTCACTTCAGCAGTATCTCAAGCCGTTGGGCAAATGCTCGAAGATTATCTCGAGGAAAATCCTAATGATGCCAAAACCATTGTTGAGAAAGTTATCTTAGCAGCTCAAGCTCGTCAGGCAGCACGCAAAGCCCGTGAAATGGTGCAACGTAAAAGCGTGATGAGCGGTGGAGGTCTACCTGGTAAACTTGCCGATTGTTCTGAAGAAGACCCTACAAAATGCGAACTCTTCCTCGTTGAGGGTGACTCAGCGGGCGGTACTGCTAAACAAGGTCGAAATAAAGATAACCAAGCAATATTGCCCCTCAGAGGTAAAATCCTCAATGTCGAAAAAGCAATGCAACACAAAGTATTTGATAGCGACGAAATTAAAAATATCTATACCGCTTTGGGGGTAACTGTCGGTACTGAAGAAGATGCTAAAGCACTTAATTTGAGTAAACTACGTTATCATAAAGTGATTATTATGTGCGATGCCGATGTCGATGGTTCTCACATTACAACTCTTATCCTTACATTCTTCTTCCGCTATATGCGCGAACTTATAGAAAATGGTCACGTGTATATCGCTACACCACCGCTCTATTTGGTGAAAAGTAAAGGTAGCAAACGCGAAGAATACGCTTGGAATGAAAAACAACGCGATGCACTTTCTGCCGAAATGGGCAATGTTACCATTCAGCGTTACAAAGGTTTAGGTGAGATGAACGACCACCAGTTGTGGGATACAACTATGAATCCTCAACATCGTACTCTCCGCCAAGTAACTATCGATAACGCTACTGAAGCCGACCGCGTTTTCTCTATGCTAATGGGTGACGAAGTCCCTCCCCGTCGTGAGTTTATCGAGAAAAACGCTAAATATGCGAAAATCGACGCGTAATATGATCAACTCTGTAGGGGCGTTTTGCAAAATGCCCCTACTTTATATACAACAACTAAAACACTCATTCTATCAAAAAATTACGAAAAATACTTGTTCGTTTCTTCCTTATAACCCTTGTGTTACTGGGGGTTACGGCTCTTCTTTTGACCTTACCTGCCACCCAAACTTTCATCGCTAAAAAGGCAGTAGCTTACCTGAATAAGGAATTTGGTATCGACTTAAATATCGACTGCATTCACTTGAAAATCAATGGTGATGTAGATATCAAGCGCATCCTTATTCGCGACCATAAACAAGATACGCTTATTTCAGCTAAAAAACTCACTACTTCTATTTTAGACTTCAAACAGCTGATTGATGGTAATCTGTACTTCGGCAATATCAAAGGTGATAGCATTGTTTTCAATATGAAAACTCACAAAGGCGATACGCTCTCAAATCTCGATGTATTTGTGAATAAATTCGATTCAGGTGAACCCAGTACAGGTAAATTTGTGATGAAAGCTAAAGGTATAGAGCTCAAAGATAGCTATTGTTATATTTCCAATGATAACAATCCTGACCCTTCTATACTAAAAGTTACTAAACTAAACACCGAACTAAACGACTTTAAAATCTTAGGTAGTAAAATCTTCTTTGAAATGAAAGAAGCCAACTTCCGTTTCGACAACAAATTAGAAGTTACCCACCTAAACACCTATTTTAGCTATACCGATAGCTTGATGCAAGCTAAGGATTTGCGATTGCAAACACCTCAAACTGACCTTCAAGGTACGATAACTATGTTGCCTCACAATGGCAGTTTTGGCGATTTTGTAAATAAAGTAGTCTTTGATGTCCATCTGCCTAAAGCTATTGTGAACACTACCGATTTAAACGCTTTCTACAACGGTTTCAATGGGGGTAGAAATATAGTGTTAGAAAGCGTAACTATGAAGGGTACATTGAATAACTTTCTCATTCCTCAAGGTAAAATCTCCTATCAAAATACACTTATTGAAGGTGATTTAGCTTTTCAAAATCTGCTCTCTCAACACGCTAATATCGCCGTTATCGCCAAAAACCTACACGCCGAGAGTATTTATAACGATTTAGCTTACTTGATGCCCGAAGTCTTGGGCAAAAATATCCCAGAGGAACTGCAAAGGCTGGGAATGTTCTCCTTAGATGGTGATTTCGCTTACCGTACCACTTCCTTGCAAACCAATGTATGGCTAAAAACTAATGACGGTGAAGCTCATATTGATGGTTCTTTAGACGACCTTACCCATACCGATAAAACAGCTTTTAAAGGTACACTTACTACTAATCAATTTCACTTAGGAAAAATTTTAGACGATCCTAATATAGGGGCTATCAGTACCGATATGTTAGTGCGTGGCGAAGGCTTAGATTTCGCTACTATGAAACTCTATGCCAATGGTACCATTCATTCAGTGGGGTATAACGGTTATAATTACCAGCGCATAGCTATCAATGGAGAGTTTCGAAATCAGGTGTTTAGCGGTAAGATCGACACTCGCGACCCCAATCTTATGATGAGCTTCAACGGGCTTGCCGACTTATCGGGCAGAAATAATAAATTCGATTTCCAAGCTGATATCGCTTTAGCCGACCTCCACGCGTTACGCTTTATGGAAAAGGACAGCATTTCACAGTTCTGTGGCAAGGTAGTAATTGATATTTCGGGTAATCAATTAGATGATATTGTAGGAAAAATATCCTTTAAAAACACTAATTACATCAATTCAGCAGGCGACTTTACCTTTAAAGATTTTGAAGTGGTTTCAACTCTCAACAACGGAATTAAAGAAATTACTATCAATTCACCTGATATCGTCAGCGGAAATGTAAAAGGAAAATTTAAATTAACTGAAATTAAAAAAGTACTCCAAAATGCCGTAGGAAGCATCTATACCCAATATAATCCTTATAAAATAGAGAAAAACCAATATGTAGATTTTCATTTCAATATCTACAACAAAATTGTAGAAGTGTTCGTACCCAAAGTCAAAATAGGTAGCAATACTTTTGTCAATGGCAATATAGATGCCGATAAAGGAAGTTTTAAATTCCAAATGAAATCACCAAGTATCAATGCCTACAACAATCAAATTGATAGTCTTAGCCTTGAAATCGACAATAAAAACCCATTGTACAATACTTATTTTGAAGTAAAAAAAGCTGATTTTGGAGTCTATGCTATTCAAGATTTCAACCTGATTAATACCACTATTAAAGATACACTTTTCTTTCGCACCGAGTTCAAAGGTGGGGATACTGGTAAAGATACTTACGAGTTGAATTTCTATCATACACTCAACAAAAAACAAGAATCTATTATTGGTATCAAAAAATCGCTCATAAATTTCAAAGGTAATGAGTGGTATATTAACCGTGAGAATGCAATGAATGAGTACAACAAAATTGTACTCAATCGTACCGCCGATACGATTAAGGTGAGCAACTTCAAAATGGCACACCAAAACCAGTATATAAACCTCAGTGGACTCATCACTACCAAAGATTACAAGAATCTACATTTGGTGGCACACAACGTGGCGTTAGATAAAATAGTCCCCGAAATGAAAGGACTCAATCTCACGGGAACGCTCAACGGCAATGTGTCGCTCACCCAGCGAGGAAATTTGTATTACCCTTCTGCCGACCTATTTATTCAGTATTTTAAACTGAATGGCTACGACTATGGCGATTTAGAAGTCGGTATCTTTGGCAATAACGATTTGTCCTCCTTTGATGTAGGAGCTTTCTTCTCCAACGGGCGCGCTCTCGGATTTGCTACACGCGGAAAAATTAATCTGGATAAGAAAAAAGGTACTTTGCTCGACCTTACAGCTTATTTCAAGGACTTTGAACTCTCGCCTTTCAACCCGTTTTTGGAAGGTATCTTCTACGACCTACGCGGTACAATAACAGGACAGGTGAAAATAAACGGAAGTGTAACCGACCCGCTGATGGACGGTACGCTCACCTTGCACAAAGCGGGGGTAGGTATCGACTATCTCAAACTCAACGCCGATATACAAGAAGGAGCACGTATCAAGGTGAATAACAAAACTTTTGATATTGACAACTGGCTACTCACCGATACAGCCTATAAAACTCAGGCTACCCTCAATGGATCTATCCGTCATAACAGATTGTTAGATTGGTTCTTAGACCTCAAATTGCAAACTCTGGGTAAACGATTTATGGTGCTCAATACACCTTATACCGATGAAGCGCTCTTCTACGGAACTGCCTTTATGAAAGGAACTGCTACCATTAAAGGAGCTTTAGATGAGATTGCAATTAAAGTAAATGCAAAAACTGAAGAAGGTACTTCTTTTAAAATACCACTCAGCGATAGCGAGAGTGTTGGCGACGACTCGTTTATCACCTTTATAGAAAAAGGAGATAAGAAGATTCAATTAAACCGCAACTTAGAGTCTATCAAAGGTTTAGAATTGAATTTTGAGTTAGATGTCCTCCCTACTGCCGAAGTGGAAATTGTAATGGATAGAAAAACAGGTAGTAGCCTTGTAGGGCGTGGGGCGGGTACACTCCTTATTGAAATCAATACCAATGGTAAGTTCAATATGTGGGGAGACTTCATTACCTATTCAGGCTTCTACAATTTCAAGTACGAGAACATTATCGATAAACGCTTTACCGTACTCCCTGGTGGCTCTATTTCGTGGAGTGGTGATCCGCTAAAAGCTACTTTGCGCGACCTGAAAGCTGCCTATAACCTCAGTGCTAACCCAAGTACCCTCTTAGAAAGCAGTCAGTATAACCGAAAAATTAATACTCAGGTAGTTATTAAATTAGAAGGCGAACTGATGCACCCCGAAACCTTGTTCGATATTACCTTCCCTGATAGCAGCCCAAGTTTAGTATCTGAACTCAACTACAAGTTAGAAGACCAAGACCGCAAACAGTTACAAGCTTTCTCACTCTTAGCACAAGGCTCGTTTATGAGTGAGAAAAATACCGATAATCGTTTGGTTGCCTATAACCTTTTTGAAACAGCTGCGGGTCTATTCAACCAATTGCTATCCGATGAAGATAACAAGCTGAATTTAGGGGTGTCGTATGAAGCAGGCATCAATGATAGTTCGTCCGATATCAATAGCGACCGTTTAGGCTTCACCGTCTCTACCCAAATCACCGATTGGGCAAGTGTGAATGCCAAAGTAGGTATCCCTGTAGGAGGTGTGAGTCGTACTGCCGTAGCCGGCAATGTAGAAGTGCAATTCCGCCTCAACCCCGATGGTAGTCTCACAGCCAAAATATTCAATCGTGAAAACGAATGGCAGCAGTATATGCTCGATCGTATAGGTTATGCACAAGGGGTAGGTCTTACCTATTCAGTAGATTTCAATACCTTTAAAGGTTTGATGCAAAAAATATTTAAAAAAGGCGGTAAAGTACTCGAATCAAAAAAATAAAAAATAGAAAGAAAAGCATTTTTTCGTCGTTCGTCGTTCGTCATTCGTAATTATTTTGTACTTTTGCGCCCAATAACTCAAAATAACAAACAAGCGTATGGCTAAGAATGTAGTGATTGTAGAGTCGCCTGCAAAGGCTAAAACTATTGAAAAATTCTTGGGTAAGGACTACAAAGTGGTGTCCAGTTACGGGCATATTGTAGATTTACCTTCTAACGAGTTAGGGGTAGACATCCAACACGGATTTAAACCAAACTACCTCATCTCTAACGATAAGAAAAACCTCGTAAAAGACCTCAAAGCGCTCACTGCTACCGCCGAAACCGTATGGCTGGCTTCCGATGAAGACCGCGAAGGAGAAGCTATAGCGTGGCATCTCGCCGAAACACTCAAACTCAAAAAAGAAAATACAAAACGCATTGTCTTCAATTCAATTACTAAATCAGCAATTGAAAAAGCTATTAAAAATCCTCGCGGCATCGATTATAATTTGGTAAATGCACAACAAGCACGCCGTGTGCTCGACCGTCTCGTGGGCTACGAACTCTCCCCCGTACTTTGGAAAAAAATTAAAAGCGGTCTCTCAGCTGGGCGCGTGCAGTCGGTAGCTGTACGCCTTATTGTAGAGCGAGAACGCGAAATACAGGACTTCAAAACACAATCTTCTTATAGAATTACCGCCGAATTTACAACTGCCGAAGGAAAAGTGGTAAAAGCAGCCCTCCCTAAAAATTTTGATACTCAGGCAGAAGCCGAAGCTTTCTTGCAACAGAATATAGGGGCTCACTTTAAGGTGCAATCCTTAGAAACAAAACCCGCTAAAAAAACACCTGCACCGCCTTTTACTACTTCCACGCTTCAACAAGAAGCCGCGCGGAAATTGCACTTTTCGGTTAGTAAAACAATGACGGTAGCCCAACGCTTGTACGAATCTGGATTCATCACCTATATGCGTACCGATAGCGTAAACCTTTCACAAGAAGCTCTCACCACAGCTAAAAATGCAGTAGTACAGCTCTTCGGCGAGCAATATAGCCAAGTGCGCAACTTCGCAACCAAAAGTAAAGGAGCGCAAGAGGCACACGAAGCCATTCGCCCTACCGATATGAGCCGCCCTAATATCGCTGCTGAACCCGACCAAAATAAACTCTACGAACTGATTTGGAAACGCACTTTGGCTTCTCAAATGGCTGATGCCCAAATAGAGCGAACCACCGTAAAAATAGAAGCCGATAAACATAAAGAATATTTCATAGCCAATGGTGAAATGGTACAATTCGATGGTTTCCTTAAAGTCTATTTAGAAAGTACCGACGACGAGGAAGAAGAACAAGAAGGAATGTTGCCTAACCTTAAAAAAGGAGAACAGCTCACTAATCACCATATCACTGCTACTGAGCGCTTTACACGTCCATTACCGCGTTATACCGAGGCATCATTAGTAAAAAAATTAGAGGAACTTGGCATCGGGCGTCCATCTACCTATGCGCCTACCATCTCCACTATTCAAAATCGTGGTTATGTGGAGCGTAGTACCCTTGAAGGGGAAGTGCGCCCTTACCACCAGCTCACCCTTACAGGCAATGTAATTACCCCTAAAACCCTAACCGAACGTATAGGCGCTGATAAAGGAAAGCTCGTTCCCACCGATATAGGCAGTGTAGTAAACGATTTCCTCGTAAACCATTTCGATAATATAATGGACTATAACTTCACTGCTAAAGTAGAAAATAGCTTCGACGAAATAGCCGAGGGTAATGAGAATTGGATAGAGATGCTTTCAGATTTCTACAAACATTTTCACCCCGTAGTAGAAAATGTTGAAAAACATACAGGGCGTGAAACAGGTGAACGTGTACTTGGCACTGACCCTAAAACAGGGCGCCCCCTCAGCGTACGCTTGGGGCGTTATGGAGCAATGGCACAAATAGGCAACCCCGATGATACCGAAAAACCTATCTATGCAAGTCTGCTGGCAGGTATGTCTATCGAAACCATTACCTTTGAAGAAGCTCTCAAACTCTTTGAACTTCCACGTCATTTAGGTATAGTTGATGGCAAAAATGTAGAAGTGAATGTAGGTAGATTTGGCCCTTACGTGCGTTATGGTGAAGCTTTTATATCGCTTGATAAAGGAGAAGATATATTTAGTGTAACCCTCGACCGTGCCAAACAACTCATCGGTGAAAAGAAAAAAGCCGATGCCCCTATTGCTACTTATCAAGGGGTAGAGGTAACCAAAGGAGTAGGTCGTTTTGGACCTTTTATCAAGTGGAATAATACCTATATCAATGTACCTAAGAAGTACAATTTTGATCACCTCTCCCAGCAAGATGTACAAGAACTCATAGAAGATAAACTTAAAAAAGAATCAGAGAAAGTAGTAAAAGAATGGGATGAAGGAACTATTCGCATAGAGAAAGCACGTTGGGGGCGTTTTACCCTCATCAAAGGTAAATCCAAGGTAGAGCTCCCTAAAGATACCGATGTAACAACATTCACTAAAGAGCAAGCCCTTGCTCTCCTTACCGAGAAAGAACCTAAGAAAACTACTACTCGCAAAAAAGTAGTAGCTAAAAGTAAGTAAGTAATTGTAGAACACTTTCTAATGTGGAGAATTTTAAAATATCCAAACAAATAAAATAACAAAAGCGCAACGCCCCTTGAGGTATTGCGCTTTTTTAGTTTATAAAGAAAATTTACTTTCTTTTATAGATATAAACAGTAGTTTCTGTAACACTACTACTTTTGTTGAAATCTTCAAAAGTAAGAGTAAGTTTGTTGTTGGTTATAGAAAAAGTAGCTTCATCAGCTTCTCCTATTCTATCTCCTTTTTCTGTTAAAACAATCTGTTTTCCAGTAATAGTGTAAGTACCCTCCTCCTGACTTTCTTTACATTGATTGTTTGTAGGATTGATGTCATAAGAAACTAAAGAATATTTGTTGTCAGCAGTGAAAGTGTAAGTATTTTTCTTCTCACATTCATCAAGAACTTTCTCAACACCATTTTCTGTTTCACTTTCAATAATCCAACTTCCTACTAAGCTATTGTTTGTTTGATTATTTGTTTTATCGTCCGATTTTCCACACGATGTTACAAAAATTGCTACGGCTACTAAAGCCATTTTAAAAAGTTTTTTCATTTGCTTACATTGTTTTTATTAGTTCAACGGTACAAAAATACGATTTTGCCTCTTATCTCTTACCTAAGAAAAGGTTCCTCTATCGTTTTATATAAACTATTGTATCAGTAACTTCTTTGCCGCTCTCATCTTTTTTAGTTTGAGTGATAGTAAGTTTGTTCCCTGATAAACTAATTTCACTACTATAACTACTACCATCTTGCTTTTTGTAGAAAATTGTATTACCTGAAACTGTGTAAGTCCCACTGTTTCTTCCAAGCTCTGTACAAGTGTCATTTTTTGTAGCATAACCAACAGATGAGAACTCTGTAGTAGTGAAAACTATATTTGTTCTCTTTTCACAATCTGTGTAGGGCTGAACTTCTCCATTAATAGTAGCACTTTCTAAATACCAAGTGCCTACTAAGTCCTTATTGCTCACGCCATCGTCCGATTTCCCACACGATGTTACAAAAAATGCTGCGGCTATAAAAGCCATTTTTAAAAGTTTTTTCATTTGCTTACATTGTTTGTATTAGTTCAACGGTGCAAAAATACAATTTTGCCTCTTATCTCTTACCTAAGAAAAGGTTCCTCTATCGTTTTACAAAAACCATTGTTATAGGAACTGTATTTCCATCAATATTCTCGGTGTCAATAAAAGTCAATTTATTTCCTGATAAAGAAACTTTAACAGCCTCATCATTAGTGATAATAGTATTGCGAGAAATGCGATAAGTATCTGTTTGTTTAGTCATTTGGCAATCATTAGCTACTCCCTCATACATAGTAAGTGAAATTTGAGTGTCAGTGAAAACAATATTTGTTTGCTTGTTACAATCGTTAAGAGGAGCAGATGTTTTCATCATAGTAACACTTTCTAAATACCAAGTGCCTATTAAATCTTTACTGTTAATGCTCGCACCATCGTCTGATTTTCCACACGATGTTACAAAAAATGCTGCGGCTATAAAAGCCATTTTTAAAAGTTTTTTCATTTGCTTACATTGTTTTTATTAGTTCAACGGTGCAAAGATACAAATTCACCCTTTTATTGGTGTTAAATTATTGTTAAATATCACTTGATCTATTTTTGTTCAATCTCTTCATTAATATTTGTAGTACAAAATCTTATCTCTTACCTCTTATCTCTTACCTAAAAAATGCCTTTGGCACGAATTTCGCTACCTATTGTCAATAAAATACTATATACCTTATGAAAAAGTTATTATTACTATGTTTAGGGGCTCTTGCTTCTGTAAGTTGGGCTCAAGAAGTAGGCTCAGCTGGACGTTTATTACAAAATGAGTACCACCAAAACAAACAAGCACGTGCTGTGGGACGTGGTGGAATCTCGGTGAATATTGATTGGGAATACGACTACAACGGTGGTTATGCCGAAGTGTTTATCCGCATTCCTGAACGTGGTCGATTTACAATGAGTATAGGTGATCAAGAAATTACCAGCACTACGGGTATGTACCGCTTTTTTGATGTAACAGCTACTCCTCAGCCGCTTAGTATCTGGCAAGGGCGCACACTAATCTATCGCGTAACGATTAACCCGCGCGACAATACTCGTATGATAATGGACTTCTTTTCGCGTGATGGCTTATATTTGTTAGACGAAATTAGCTTGAACAACAACCAGCCTTCCTATCACGGTCGCCAGTGGAATGACGTGTGGAATCGCTCCTATGGAGGGAATTATGGAGGCGCTCCTATGATGCGTCAAAGCGATTTCAACAACTTCTTTAAAATGTACAAGGATGAAACTTTCGATAAAGACAAACTCGCTTTCTTTCGCGCTCAAAAAAATATTGTCTCATTTACCACCGAGCAAGTAGGACAATTGATGGAAGAACTTTCTTTTGATGACAATAAATTTATCATCGCTCAAGAAGCCTACCCCAATGTGGTGGATCCTCAAAATTACTACCAGTTGCAAGCTAAATTTACTTTTCCCTCTGGTAAAAAGAAACTTTCGGAATTCTTGCAATCAGTACGTAGATAATGAATGTTATAACAGTATAACGAAAAACTATTACTATGAGGCTTTGTGTATTCGATAAAAATCGTATCTTTGCCTCAAATTTAACAATAATACAAAAACATATTAGTATGGCATTAGAAATAACAGATGGAAATTTTGAAGAGTTGGTACTTAAAAGTAGCCAACCTGTATTAGTAGACTTTTGGGCAGTGTGGTGCGGTCCTTGCCGTATGCTCGCTCCCGTTATAGAAGAAATATCTAAAGAATACGAAGGTAGAGTAGTAGTAGGCAAAGTAGATGTGGATAACAACCAAGAATTTGCTGCTAAATATGGCATTCGCAATATTCCTACCGTATTGGTATTCCAAAATGGAGAGGTAGTAGGTCGCCAAGTGGGAGTAGCTCCTAAAAAAACCTACACCGATGCATTAGACGGATTATTGTCTTAATTGCTTGTCGTGTTACAACAAAAAAGGCTATCAACAACTTATTGTAATTGTTGATAGCCTTTTTTGTATCGTCTTCTTTAAGGCTAAAACGCTTCTCTTACTTTCTGCGCAAGCGCTTTAAACTCTTCATCGGTAAGTTTTACTTTGTGTTGGAAGGTCATTTCCTTCATCTCGCTGATAGGAATGAGGTGCACGTGTACGTGAGGCACTTCAAGACCTACAACTGCTACGCCTATACGCTCGCAAGGTACTACTTTTTCAAGAGCTTTGGCTACGCGTTTTGAGAAAGCCATCAAGCGCAGATAATGGTCGTCATCCATATCAAAAATATAGCTAATTTCTTGTTTAGGCACACAGAGGGTATGCCCTTTGGCATTAGGGTTGATATCGAAAAAAGCGATAAACTCATCATCTTCTGCTACTTTGTAGCAAGGAATTTCCCCATTGATAATTTTTGTAAAAATACTCATTTTTTTATTTGTTAGTTCAGGTTTTAGGACTTAGCCAATCTTTAAGTATAAACCAATAATCATAAGGGCAAGAGTAATAAATAATCCCACCACCCATTTTATGATATCTAATTTAGCTTGCGCTAAATCTTGCTTTGTTGCAAGTTTATCTTCTGATTGGGGTAAAATCATATTTTAGTAATAAAAAATTATATTTAGTATATGTTCTTACCTCTTATCTATCTTGTAATTTCTAAAATCTCCATTTTAAGAGTGCCATTAGGTACCTTAATCTCAGCTATTTCACCTACTGATTTGCCCAAGAGCCCTTTGCCAATAGGCGAACTTACCGATATTTTCCCTGCTTTTAGGTCGGCTTCACTTTCTGCTACAAGCGTATAAGTAATCTCCATCTTGTTGGCGAGGTTTTTTAGTTTTACGGTTGAAAGCACGAGTACTTTGCTCACATCGAGTTGTGATTCATCGATAATGCGGGCATTAGCTACCAATTCTTCGAGTTTGGCAATCTTCATTTCCAATAAACCTTGTGCTTCTTTAGCAGCGTCGTACTCAGCGTTTTCTGAAAGATCTCCCTTGTCACGTGCCTCAGCAATCGCTTGAGAAGCACGAGGGCGCTCCACATCTTTCAGCTGGTTGAGCTCATCGCGGAGCTTTTTCAATCCTTCAGCAGTGTAGTATGATACTTTTTTCATAATATTCTTTTTAGATGTTGTTATGTTTATATAAAAATAAAAAATCCTCAAATAGTCTCTCTGAGGATTTCTGGGCGCAAAGGTAATACATTTTTTTGAAATGGCAAAAAATAAAACATCAAATCGCCAAATTGCCAAATCTTCAAAATAAAGTACCTCACAAATCGATAACTCCCTTTCGGGGGCAGGGCTAACAAATCACCAAATTAATTTGCATATCTCAGTTTTTTTTTGAAAACTTTGCACTTATTTTTTAAGTAATTATGAGAGGAAAATTATCACCAAGCTATGTTTGGCTGCTTTTTTTGCTGATAGTAGGTACTATGAGCGCTCAGCAAATTGAAATTTCAGGAACTGTAAAGGACAGTAAAAATGAACCTTTATTAGGTGTTTTTATTTTAGTGAAAGGTACCCAACGAGGTGCAACTACCGATTTTGATGGGCATTATTCCCTAAAAGCAAATGTGGGTGATGTGCTCAAGTTTTCTTTCTTAGGAATGAAAACGGTAGAGAAAAAACTCACTGCAAGCACTAAAGAACTCAATATTACTATGCAAGAGGATGTACAACAGCTCGAAGGTACCGTGGTAGTAGGCTATGGTGGTAAAAAAGTAGCCAGTCGTACAGTGGCTTCAGTTGCTACAGTAAAAGGAAAAGATATTGCCGAAATTCCAGGAGCTAACGTTGTTGATGCACTACAAGGGCGGGTGGCAGGTATGGTCGTAACTACCAATACAGGTGCGCCTGGCGCTACTTCATCTGTGCTCATTCACGGTCTGAGCTCTTTTACCTCGGCTTTTGAAAAAGCTGGGGCTCAAGCACAGGCAAACGACCCTTTGTATATAGTAGATGGAGTGCCCGTGAGTAGCAGTGTGATGACGGCGCTCAACCCCGCTGATTTTGAAAGCGTTTCAGTATTGAAAGACGCTGCTTCTACTTCTATCTATGGAGCTCGTGCTGCCAACGGTGTGATCCTCATTACTACCAAAAGAGGTAAATACAACGAGCGGACTAACATTACTATCAATCATCAATTGGGGGTTTCTGCACTCAACAATGTAACTCGTAAATACTTCGATAAATTAGCAACCCCTCGCGAATATATGGATTTTTGGCTACTCAAAGCTCCTAATCAAATAGTAGAAGTGGGTAGACGACTCAATTACACCGAAACCGACCCCACAGCTATAGCCGATAGAATCCTTAGAGAAAATCCTTATAACACCCGTTGGGAAAAGGTGTTGTATCACAATTTTGTGCCTACTTCACGCACCGATCTCACTATATCTGGTGGTAATAACAATACTACTTACTATATTTCATCGGGCTATTTAAACCAACAAGGAATGAGAAGTGGTACTAAATTCAACCGTTATAATGTGGTGATGAATTTAGACTCTCAACTAACTGATTGGCTCAAAGCAGGGCTTTCGCTCTCCTACGCACATAGTGACAATTCTATCTATACCAATCCTTTCCCCTCAGATTCTGAGCTCTTGTCCCTGCCTTTTTATACTCCTTATGACAATAATGGTAAAACTAAAGAGTTTATCAATTCCATTAGAGGTACTCGCAACGGCTTCTATCACCCCGATTATATAGCTAAAAACTTCATAAACAATAGCTTTAACGACGATATTATCCCTATAGGTTACATCGTGCTTGAACCTATTAAAAACCTTACTTTTAAATCACAAGTGGGGATACAGTACAACATATACGAAAATGAAGCCAAAACCCCTATGCCATCTTTCACCGATTATAAATTCGGTTCACAAGTGGTAGGACGGGTGAGACGCGATATCAATAAATCTATCCAAAAAACCTATACTAACTTATTGGAATATAAATTCGATATACGCCAAAAACACTTGTTCGACCTCTTGTTAGGTCAAGAATCTATAGAAAATACTTCTTATGGATTTAGCGCTTCTTCACAAGGGCAACCTTCCGATGTATTTACTATGCTTTCTCACGGAGCTCAAGAAAAAAATGCTTCCGATAACAAAAGTGTCAGCACTTTCAATTCATTTTTCTCTCGCTTAGAATATTCGTATAACAATCGTTATTTCTTAGACCTATCAGCCCGACGCGACGGCTCATCTGCTTTTATAAAAAGCCATCGCTATCAAAACTTTTGGGCTGTAGGAGCAATGTGGAAACTCAAAGAAGAAAGTTTCTTAAAAAATATAGATTGGCTTACCGACCTGAACTTGCGCTTTAGCACAGGGGTATCAGGCAATGCTCGTATAGGTGATTACAGAAATATGATACTCGCCCGTGCCGATAATACCGACCTCTATGACGGGCAACTCAGTTTCAAACTCTCTCAAGTGCTCGGTAACCCTAATTTAAATTGGGAAGAACAACGCAAAAGCACTTTCGGACTAAATTTTGTGCTCAAAGCAGGAAATACTTCTGTTAATATCGAATATTACGACAGAAAGATTTTCAAAATACTCTCCTCTCGTGATATCAATAGTGTATTTGGTTACCCGATGATACCTGATAATATAGGTGATATGCAAAACCGAGGAATTGACTTCTCTTTGGCTACCACTGCCTATCAGAATAGAGAAAAACAAATCTCTGTCCGCCCTTATTTCAATATGAATTACAATCAACAGAAGGTTACTAATATTTCTTACGGTAAGGATTATTCGTACAACCGTGCTTTGTATATGGGGTATAAAGTGGGGAAACCTATAGAGTGGATGATGCCTATCTTTAAAGAAATTGATAACAACGGAAATGCAGTGTGGTATCAAGCAGGCGATGATAAAATGGAAAAACAAACTGATGATACCAAAACTACCAATGTCTATAGCCCCGATGCTTTAGACCAAAGCACTGGTAAAAAACGATATGCCCCTATCAATGGTGGTTTGGGTTGTGACATTACCTATAAGGATTTTTCGTTGACTATGACTTTCTCTTATTCCTTAGGAAAATACAATATCAATAGAGATAAACGAGATTTACTAAACCCCGGATATTTCGGAGTGAAAAATATCAGTACCGATATCTTTAACTATTGGAAACAACCTGGCGATAATACCGATATACCCCGTATCGATAGCGATGTGATGATGACAATGGATACACGTCTGCTCGAAAAAGCCGATTACCTGAGAATGAAAAATATCAGTCTTAGCTATAACCTCCCACAAGAAACTATCGATCAACTGAAAGTGGTGAAAGCTGTTAGGCTCTCACTATCAGCTCAAAACGTATTTACCTTTACCAAATTCACGGGCGTTGACCCCGATTATAAATGGGTATCATAGGAGGGTATCCTCCTACACGACAATATACCTTAGGTGTTGAACTTAAATTATAAAAAAAACAATGAAAAAAATCAATTCTATATACTTATTATTAATTGTAGCACTGTTGCTAAACGGCTGTTTTAGTCTCGACCAAGAACCTTATGATGAAACCAAAGCGACAAATACGTTCAACACCCCTAAAGAAGTACGCTTTTGGTTGAATAACATATACAGCGCTATTCGCAACAATCATCAAGGTGAAACTATGTACCTCACCGACCTTCAAGCCGATTATCTGAACCTAACAATCAATAACAGAAGGGATGTGATAAGAGATTTTCAACGTTATGGTGAACTGAATAGCTCTAATGGCAATATTCTCAATATATGGGATACTCAGTACAACATCATAGCCAATATCAATGCAGCTATAGAAGGTACAGAAAATAAAGAAAATCAAGAGGAAATAAAACCTTTGCGTGGTGAACTTTTCTTGAGTCGCGCTTATTGTTACAGCTATCTTGTAACGCATTTTTGCAAACCTTATAATGCCACCAATGCTGCTAATGATTTAGGTCTGCCTTTGGTTATCGAAAAAATGGACTCCCGTGAAGCTCCCTTGCGCAGTAGCCTTGCCGATACCTATCAATTTATTCTAAGCGATATAGAAAAAGCTATACATTTGCTCTCTAACCAAACGGGTAGGGTAGGGGCGACCACTTTTACAGTAGATGCCGCTAAAGCCCTTAAAGCCCGTGTATTGCTCTATAAAACCGATTGGGTTCAAGCCTTGCAGGTAGCCGAAGAGCTTATTAACTCTGGTAAATATCCTTTGGTGAACACTCAAACCGACTTAGAGGCTGTTTGGAAAAATGATGCTACTAACGAAACGATTACTCAATTGACCTCAGGAGTTATCGGAAGCAATATCGAAAGACCTGCTAATCACAACGATTTGTATCTCTTTGAAGATAAAAATATGACCTTCCCTTTCCCCGCAGTACCGCCTTTCCCCGTATGTGGTGGAAATCGACCTTACTTAGCCGACCCTAATGTCGTGCCCACAGGCACTCTCGTTAATTTGTTCGATAATAACGACTGGCGAAAATCAGTGTATATAAAACAAATAGATTTGTCAGTCGATATGCCCGACTTTTTTACTTACGACTGCCCCGACGAAAATTTAGCTTATGTAGTGAACAAATACCCTCGCAATGAACAGTTGAGTATTGAAAATGATTTCTTTCTGTATTATGGACACAAACCTACACTCTTTCGCATAGCCGAAACTTACCTTATTGCTGCCGAGGCTGCCTATAAAGCTGCTAATGAAACTAAAGCAAAAACTTATCTAAATACCCTCCGCCACGCTCGCGGACTCACCTCCGCCAACGATATTACAAGCAGTGGTACCGCCCTTTTTACCGACATTCAAAACGAACGCAACCGCGAACTTTGCTTTGAAGGTTTCCGCTTGTTCGACTTGAATCGTTGGGGATTAGGCGTACAGAGAGGTACTCCACAAACCCTCTCTTTCAATCTCGTTTTAGATACTCCTGCTAACGAACTTACTCAATTAAATCTACCTGCTGGTCATTATAAAATGGTATGGCCTATCCCACAGAAATTAATTAATCACGAGAAAGGGCGTTGGCAACAAAACCTAGGCTGGTAACCCCTATCTCCTAACTCCTAATCTTATGGAATATTACGAATTGTACAACAAACTAAAAAAGATTTTTGATACCCAGCGCGATACTGAAGTGCCTGAATTGGGTATTCGTATTTTGCATAACAACTTCTTTTCAGAAGGTGCTAAGCACTATTTGCCAGGGAGTCCGCATTTGTTTTGCCAAGAACACAAGGTAGCGTTTCCCTCTCAACTCAATGATGCTCAAGACGATTTGCATTGGGCTGACTATGATGTGGATTGTAATATCCACTTCCAATATCACATCGTCCAACCCCTTCATACAGAAAAGTCTAACGGGGTAATCATTGTTTTTCACGGGCTCAACGAAAAAAAATGGGATAAATATCTCCCGTGGGCTTATGGTTTGGCAACACAAACAGGCAAAGCTGTGGTGCTCTTCCCCATAGCATTTCATATGAGTCGTGCCCCTGAGCGTTGGAGTTCTCGCCAAGAGATGTATTCCATCGCACAGAAGCGAATGAATGAGTTTCCTGATAATTCCGAAACTTCCTATGTGAATGCAGCGACCTCTACACGTTTAGATGCTTTTCCTCAGCGACTATTTTGGTCGGGTTTGCAAACCTATAACGATATAGTGCAGTTCATCACCGATCTAAAGGCGGGAGTTTTTCCTAGCATTGCCCCAACTACTACAGTAGATCTCTTTGGCTATTCCATAGGCTCTTTCCTCTCAGTAATACTGATGATGGCAAACCCTAAGGGATATTTTGCTAATGCCAAACTCTTCTGCTTCTGCGGGGGAATGACCATCGACCGTATGTTCCCTATTTCTAAATACATAATGGACGGTCGTGCTGCCATAACGATGCAAAAAACCTTTGCCGAGTTACTGAGTACCAACTTCAAGAACGACGATCGCCTAAGGCATTATCAAGATAGTGAGCTTCATTTTGATGAAGGCTGGTTCAAAACGATGTTGCGCTATAACTATTACCAGAAAGAACGTGAACAACGTTTTTCACAACTTGAAAATCAAATCAAAGCCTTAGTATTAGAAAAAGATGAAGTAACACCTCCTATCGAAGCTCTCAATACCCTAAAGGGCGGTTATCGCAATATCAATATAGAGGTACAGATAGACGATTACGATTATCCTTATACTCATATGAACCCCTTTGCCCTCACCACCAAAAATGCCCCGCAAGTAACCGAAGCCTTTAATCGTTTCGTAACATCAGCAGCAGCGTTTTATAATAGCTAAGACTAAGAGTTAGGAGGTAAGAGTTAAAAAGAGGTAGGGACTAAAATATTACAAATTCTCACAGCTCTCGCACCTCCCATAGCTCTCATTTTCGCCCGTGCGGATCGCACCTCTCACCCTAACGACTAATAAAATGATAGATACTCACACCCATCTATACTCAGAAGAATTTGATCTCGACCGTACCGAGATGATGGCTCGCGCAAAAGCAGCAGGCGTAACCCATTGCTTTATTCCTGCTATCGATGCGAGTTATACCCAGCGGATGTTCCAACTAAAAAATGAATACCCCAACTATGTTTCCCTGATGAATGGTTTGCACCCTTGTAGTGTGAAAGAGAACTATAAAGAAGAACTCGCTCACGTAGAAGCCCTAATGTCTGCGCACCCTTTTTGTGCGATAGGCGAAATAGGTATCGACCTCTATTGGGATAAAACCTTTCTCAAAGAACAACAAGAGGCTTTCGCTTGGCAAATACAGTTGGCTAAAAAACATCAGTTGCCTATTGTTATTCACTGTCGAGAGGCTTTCGACGAAGTGTTTGAGGTTTTAGAAACTGAAAAAAGTGACGACCTCTTTGGTATTTTCCACTGCTTTACGGGCACAGAAGAGCAAGCCCATCGCGCTATCAGTTACGGATTGCATTTAGGAATAGGGGGAGTAGTAACTTTTAAAAATGGAAAAATCGACCAATTCTTAAAAAATATTGATTTGTGTCATATAGTTTTGGAAACCGACAGCCCTTATTTGGCGCCCGTACCTTATCGTGGAAAGCGTAACGAAAGTGCTTATATTGTGAAAGTTGTAGAAAAATTATCGGATATATATCAACTTCCAGAAAGTGAGATAATCCGCCTTACCGATATCAATGCTACAAAAATATTTAACATTTAATTAGGTGTTATCAAATATATTTCGTTACTTTGCCTTTCGTATACAAAGAATAAGCATACAAAACCACTGAAATGACCGATTATTTCAAATCTATACGCCCCTTCAATGATAACGAAGTGCCTAAAGCCTTGTTACAAATCAAAGATACCCCTTTGATTCAAGCAATGATGGCTTATGCATTTCCTGAAGATACGCCTGCACAGCGAGTGGAAAGACTCCTCGCTTGCCAAAAAGTATCCGATTTTCAGGTGGATATAATGTACCAAGTGGTGACTAAAGCAATTGAAAAAAGTATCACCGAGTTTACTTGCGATGGCTTTAGTGCTTTAGATCCTAAAAAAGGTTATGTATTCGTTTCTAACCACCGCGATATTATCTTAGATACTTCCTTGTTAAATGTTGCTTTGCACGACAATCATCTCTCAATGACCGCTTCGGCTATGGGCGACAATCTACTCAAAAAAAAATACCTCAAAATATTGGCAATGCTCAACAGAAACATTGTTATATATAGAAGTCTCCCCCCTCGTGAGGCTTTAGAACACTCTAAATTGGTATCCGAGTATATACATCACTGCATCAGTGAAGAACATCGCAATGTGTGGATTGCCCAGCGCGAAGGGCGTACCAAAAACGGTGATGACCGTACCCAGCAAGGCGTCTTGAAAATGCTTACCCTCAATACCCCCAAAAGCGTAACCCCTCTGCAATACCTCAAAACCCTCAACATCGTGCCTATGTCTATCTCCTATGAGTTCGACCCCACCGATGTACTGAAGTTGCCCGCACTCATCGCTCAACACAACGGCGTAGAGTACGTGAAATCTAAAAAAGAAGATTTTGAGAATATCATTCAAGGGCTAATAGGACAAAAAGGACGTGTACATATCTCAGTAGGGCAACCTTTTTATGAACAAATCGATACTATAGAAGCTGCTCATCAACACCTGAACAAACAACTACAAGCCTTAGCTGAGTGCTTAGACCGCGCTATCCATCAACAGTACAAATTGTTCCCCGCCAATTACATTGCTTATGATTTGCTCAACAACACCTCTATATATAAAGATTGCTACAACGAAAAAGAATTTAGACAGTTTGAACGACGAATGAACAACCGAAGCAAATCTGAAGACCTTTCTCAAGAAAAATTTTTAGAAATGTACGCCAATCCTGTAAAGAATAAATTCGATGGAAACCAATAACTCAAAAGTACTCCTCATCTATACCGGAGGAACTATCGGAATGATAAAGGACTACCAAACAGGGGCTTTGCGCGCTTTCGAGTTCGATAATCTCTATAAACGCATCCCCGAATTGTCTCATTTAGATTGTAATATTTCGGTACATTCCTTTCAAAAAGTAATCGACTCCTCCGATATGAACCCTCAACATTGGATTGAAATCGCTGAGGTCATTGAAAAGGAATACAACAACTACGATGGTTTTGTAGTGCTCCACGGTAGCGATACAATGAGTTATTCAGCTTCAGCTTTGAGCTTTATGCTACAAGGGCTTACCAAACCTGTGATTTTTACCGGATCTCAGCTCCCCATAGGTGACCTGCGCACCGATGCCAAAGAGAATCTTATTACCTCCATACAGTTGGCAGCCCTCAAAGAAAATGGAAAATCTGTAATACAAGAAGTAGGACTCTATTTCGAGTACAAACTCTATCGCGGCAATCGCACAACTAAAATAAATGCCGAACGCTTTCAAGCCTTTGCCTCTCTCAACTACCCATTATTGGTAGAGAGTGGCGTACATCTAAAGGTGATGAAGGAAAACCTCTTGCCGCGCAAGCAAGACACTACCTTAGAAGTCTGGAAAGATTTTGAAACTGATGTAGCTATTCTTAAAATGTTCCCAGGAATTACCCCCGCCGTGCTCAATGGCTTTTTTAGTATTCCTAATCTCAAAGGGGTAGTACTCGAAACCTATGGATCAGGCAACGCCCCTACCGATAGCTGGTTCGTAGAAAGTTTGCAAAAAGCAATTGATAAAGGAATATACATAGTGAATGTAACCCAATGTTCCGGAGGTAGCGTGATGATGGGCAAATATGAGGCAAGTGAAGCCCTCAAAAAGATGGGAATCATAGACGGAAAAGACCTCACAACCGAGTCAGCAATCACAAAATTAATGCTTTTACTTAGAAAAAATATTTCTCCTAAAATGTTCAAAATCAAGTTTGAAGAAAATATAGCTGGAGAAATTTAGCAAAAAATTAAGAAAAAACTTGCGAGATAAAAAAATATTTTGTTACTTTGGCATTCAGAAACAGCATAAAGAGAGGTGTCCGAGTGGTCGAAGGAGTACGCCTGGAAAGTGTATATACGCCACAAGCGTATCGAGGGTTCGAATCCCTTCCTCTCTGCTTTCTTTCTAAAAAATATTATTAAACATTAAATTATCAACTAACAAATTAAAAGATTAAACAAATGAAAAAAATGTCATCTAAGCTACTTCTAGTAGCAATGTTAATTTTAAACGTAGCTATGGTTAGTGCTCAGGAAGCCGCTGATGCAGCACAACAAAGTAAAGGGCTCCACCAAGTATTTAAAGAGCGTTTCATCGAAGGGGGGCCTGCCTATATGGCGCCTATCTTGCTCTGCTTGATCATTGGTTTGGCAGTAGCTATTGAGAGAATTATTTACCTCAATATGGCAACTACCAATTCTAAAAAATTAATCGCCGACATCGAACAAGCCCTCGATAGCAAAGGTATTGAAGCTGCTAAAGAAGTGTGCCGCGATACAAAAGGCCCTGTTGCCTCTATCTTCTATCAAGGTTTAGACCGCGCTGGTGAAGGTATTGATATGGTCGAAAAATCAGTGGTATCTTACGGCGGTGTCCAAATGGGACAATTAGAGAAAAACGTTTCTTGGATTTCTCTCTTTATCGCTATCGCACCGATGTTAGGGTTTATGGGTACTGTAATCGGTATGATTGAAGCCTTCGATAAAATTAGTTCTGCTGGTGGTTTGGATGCTTCTTTGATCGCTGGTGATATCAAGGTTGCCTTGCTTACTACCGTGTTCGGTTTGATCGTTGCGATGATCCTCCAAGTATTCTACAACTACATTATCGCTAAAATCGACGCTATCGTAAACGATATGGAAGATGCTTCTATCTCTCTTATCGACCTCTTAGTAGCAAGAAAAATTAAATAATTTTACTCACCCATTAAACAAATTTTAGTATGTATAAAATAGCAAAATATGTAGCTCTTGCTTTAGGTGTCATTGGGGTAATCCTATGGGGAGTATTATCTTCTACTAATGCCGAAGACCCTAATAATGGTGCTATGCAAGCTTTATTTGTGCTTACCTATATATTATTAGCTATTGCTTTCGTCGCAGTAGTGATTTCAGCAGCACAAAATATCTTGTCTTCACCAAAAGCACTCAAAAAAACGCTTATCTATACAGGTGGTTTTGTTGTCATTCTCCTCGTAGCCTACATCTTCTCTTCAGGAGCTGTTGAAGCTAACGCTAGTGAAGAAGTGAAAAAAGCCAGCGAATCTGTAAGAAAATGGACAAGCACAGGTCTAATCGCTTTGTATATATTGGTGGCCGCTGCCGTTGTAGCACTTATCGCTTCCAATGTGAAAAAAGCACTAATGAGATAAAAAATTATGGCAAAACGTTCAATACCTGAGGTAAACGCAGGATCTATGGCCGATATCGCTTTCCTTTTGTTGATATTCTTCTTGGTAACAACTACTATCGAAAGCAATACAGGGATCACTGTAAAACTACCTCCTAAACCACAAGAAAATACGCCTCCACCTCCACCAGTAAAAGAGAAAAACGTATTGGTTGTGGTAGTGAATAAAAACAATCAGTTGTTAATAAACAACCAGTTGAAGGAACTTAAAGACGTTAAACAAACAGCTATTGACTTCTTAGATAACAATGGTGATCTCTCTTGTAATTACTGTAAAGGTAATAAAAATCCATTGTCTTCTGATAACCCAGATAAAGCTGTTATCTCTTTGCGTAACGACCGCGAAACTTCGTACAAAACCTATATAGCTGTACAGAATGAACTCATTGCAGCTTATAACGAACTCCGCGAACGTGAACGCCAAAAGAAATTCCCTAACGAGGTTCCTTATGTTCAAATTGAAGAAGAGTTCAACGCGGCTCGTACTCCTCAAGCACGTAAAGACCACCTTGAACCTATTATCTTGGAACTACAAAAACGCTTCCCAAGAAAACTTATAGAAACCGCGCCTAAAAAGCACTAAAAATTAAAGAGAATATGTCAAAATTTACTAAAAAGAAAAGTGGTGAAGTACCTCCTGTTTCTACGGCTTCTTTGCCTGACATTATCTTTATGCTTTTGTTTTTCTTTATGACTGTAACAGAATCAAAAGATAGTGACTTGATGGTGCAAAATAAGTTGCCCGTAGCCGATCAAATTCAAAAATTAGATAAAAAAGACCCTGTAGTCTATATCTACGCTGGTAAACCCCTTCCTAAATATCAAGCTAAGTTCGGGGTTAATGCCAAAATTCAGGTAAATGATAAATTTATTGACGTTTCAGAAGTAAGCCACTATATCCTTAACTATCGTGAAGGCTTGCGCGACGCCCTTAAAGATGTTTATATCACCGCCTTGAAAGTAGATGCCGATACTAATATGGGGCTCGTGAGTGATATCCGTGAGCAATTACAAGAAATAAATGCTTTGAAACTCAACTATATCGCTCGTCAAGGTTCTCCTTTGAATCAAAAATAGAAACATTTTAAACTTTCTATCATAAAAAAGACACATAAATCTATGTGTCTTTTTTTGTTATTCTCAAAATTAATATTACCTTTGCACTATTGAAACATTTTAATAGTAAATATTTATGAAAAAAATTATCTTATTTTTTGGCTTGCTCCTCACAGCAGGAGTAGCTTCTGCACAATCTTTTAAACCTGGTGATGTTCAAATCAACGGAGGGTTAGGTATCTCAGGACCTGGTGTTATGGTATATGCCGCCGCCGATTTCGGTGTTGCCGATAAAATATCTGTCGGAGGTGAACTTTTTTACCGCGGCAGAACTTATAGTAATGTAAGATATACTAGTGTAGGCTTCTTAGCTAATGGTAATTATCACTTTGGCGAACACATCAAAGGAATCCCTTCCAATGTAGATTTATATGGGGGGCTATCATTAGGCTATTACAGTTGGTCTAACGACTCCGATTATAGAGATTGGACTCCTTACTACGATTCTGGCTTTGCACTGCGCTTGCAAAGTGGTGGTCGTTACTTCTTTAACAAAAACTTTGGTGTAAATGCTGAACTTTTTGTAGAACACAATTCCTTTGCTGCTGCTGGTTTCAAAGCAGGGG
Source organism: Capnocytophaga genosp. AHN8471 (assembly GCF_016806945.1). Classification (NCBI taxonomy): domain Bacteria; kingdom Pseudomonadati; phylum Bacteroidota; class Flavobacteriia; order Flavobacteriales; family Flavobacteriaceae; genus Capnocytophaga; species Capnocytophaga genosp. AHN8471. The sequence continues at coordinate 69,529 of NZ_JAESPJ010000021.1, read as the reverse complement.
TTACCTATAGATTATAAAAAACACTTATACACTTTGCCAAAGTCTAAAGACTTTGGCAAAGTTGATTATAAAACTCTCTATCTCTTACTTAAAAAATACTCTTTAAACAACCGCAATCGCCCATAATCATATTTTTCATTCGCTTTCTCATAAATACCTTTTATGGTGCTTAGATCTTCTTCACTTTCAAAAAGAGCTTCTAATTCATTAATCTCTTCAGTGGTGAAAATTGCTTCTATAATTTCTGTTGATAAAATACCTCTTTCTATCAGCTTGGCTAAATGCCCATAAATAGTCCCTTCTGTGAACATACGCTCTTTGGCTATCTCGGCTACCGTTTTCTTCTGTTGCCATAATTGCAATGTAATATCATAAGTGGAAATCTTTTCTTTCTTATCTTTTTTAGTCTTCTTTTCAGGAATGCCTACTTTAGACGGATTTGCAAATAGCTGTTCATTCTTTAGGACCGTGAGTACGCGTTCTATCAGTTTAAAGCGCATTGCTTCTAATTTCTTGGGCTGTATATTCTCTTTGCTGAAAGGCGTTTGGCTTTGTAGTAATACTACCATCTGCTCTAAACGAAACAGTTTCTTAATAACTTCTGTGAGACTGTCGTCTAACTCCTTCAGCTCTTTGCTGAACTCTTTTACTTTCTTTAAACCTGCTACTTTGGTCTCTACATATAACAACTCGTACCATATTGTTTCTAATATCGGACTAAAATAGGCGACGGCTTTCAGTATTCTCTCAAAAATGGTTGGTATGGGGGTAGGACTTTGGAAATATCCTAATAGTTGCTTACTAAATTTCTCTGATACAGCAACCATCGCTTTCACTCGTGCGTATTGTTGCATTGCCCAGCTTTTATAGGCGTTTTTGTTGCCTAAATCACCTATATAATTATAGCTATGGGTGTACCATTCTTCTAAAAGAGATTGCCAATCAAAAGTTTTGAGTATGCATTCTCTCAAAAAGTCTATTCTCCCTTCACGGCAGGCTTGTAGCATTTCCTCTTCAGTAGCTTTGTTCTCGGCGTAGTCTATTACTTTTTCATCGTTGTCAATGCCGTTTTGTGTTACCGACGACAAGAGTACTAACCCATCCAACGAACGTAAGCGTGAGAACGCTACGTATGCTTGCCCTGAAGCAAATACACTCGCCAGGTCTAACACTGCTTTTTCAAAAGTGAGCCCTTGACTTTTGTGTATCGTAATCGCCCACGCCAATCGCAAAGGGTATTGAGTGAAAGTGCCTAAGCGTTCTTCTTCAATATCTTTGGTAGTGTCGTTCACTTTGTAGCGCACGTTTTCCCATTCGTAACGCTCTACATCAATAGTGATGCCGTCGTCTAAAGCAACGCTCACTTCCTTCTCACCAAGGGCTACCACGGTTCCCATTTTTCCGTTAAAAAACAAGTGTTCTCCTGAGGGGTCGTTCTTGATAAACATCACTCTGGCGCCTTCTTTTAGCTGAATTACCTTTTCAATAGGGTAGAGATATTCAGGGAAATCGCCTACCACATCGGCTTCGTAACTGAATAGGGGAGAGGGAAGTTTTTCTAACTCCTCTTGGTTCATTGCATCGGCTTTATTGTTGTGAGTGGTGAGGGTAATGTACTCATTTTTGTGCTGTTTGGCAAACTCTGGTTGCACGTGTGAAGCCAATTGTCGCAAATCTTCTTGGGTGAGCTTGTTGTCTCTTAGGTGATTAAGTATAGAAATGAACACCCCATCGGTTTGCCGATATATCTTTTCAAGCTCTACATACAACAGTGGATGCTGGCTGATAACTTGTGATTGAAAGAAGTATATTCCTGTGTAGTAATGCTTTAGCACCTCCCATTCCTCTTGTTTCACTACAGGAGGCAATTGTAGCAAATCACCTATGAAGAGCACCTGTACACCTCCAAAAGGTCGCCTATCTTTGCGAATAAATTGCATCATAAAATCCATCGCATCTAATACGTCGGCGCGTAGCATACTCACCTCGTCTACAATTAGCAGTTCCATATTTTTGATAACTTGCTGCTTGTTACGATGCATTTGAAAGTGTCGTTTTAGTGATTCGCGGTTTTCAAATCTAAAGAATTCATTGGCGATAGGAGGATTAGAGGAGGTAGGTAAAAATGAAGCAAAGGGTAACTGAAATTGCGAGTGAATGGTAACCCCGCGCGCATTGAGCGCCGCTATCCCCGTGGGGGCAACAACCACCGTATTTTTATAGCTGGTTTCTATGATTTTGTGTAGCAAAGTCGTCTTTCCCGTCCCTGCTTTCCCTGTTAAAAATATATTTCTATTGGTTTCGTTGATAAGTGTAAGAATGCGCTCTTCCATACTCTTGTTTGGGCTGATATAGTTTTATGAGTACAAAAGTATAAAATATTTTGCAATATAAAAAAAATAAACTACCTTTGCCACAAAAGATTACAAGTTGAACTATGAATACACCCACATCAGAAGAAAACTTAGAAATTGTTAAAAAGGTACTTACCAAATACTTAGAGGATAATGGGCATCGTAAAACCCCTGAACGATACGCTATTGTAAAGGAAATTTACGAGTATAACGACCATTTTGATATAGAAACGCTCTATGCCAATATGAAAAAGAAATACCGCGTAAGTCGTGCAACCCTCTACAACACTATCGAACTACTTCTCGAATGTGGTTTGGTGCGCAAACACCAATTCGGGCAAAACCAAGCTTACTACGAGAAATCGTATTTTGATCGTCAGCACGACCATATCATCCTTACCGATACAGGTGAAATTATGGAGTTCTGCGACCCGCGCATCCAAACTATACAAAAAACAATAGAAGAAGTATTTAATATCAATATTACCAATCACTCTCTTTATTTCTACGGTACGCGCAAAACTGATACCCAACAACCTGAATCCAAAGAGAGTACAACTAAATAATCAAACAAAATGGCAGTAGATTTATTATTAGGTCTTCAGTGGGGAGACGAAGGAAAAGGTAAAATCGTGGATGTCCTCACTCAAAACTACGATATCATTGCACGCTTTCAAGGAGGACCTAACGCGGGGCATACTCTCGAGTTCAATGGTATCAAGCACGTGTTGCATACCATTCCGTCGGGTATTTTCCACCAAGGTGCCGTAAATATCATCGGTAATGGGGTGGTGATAGACCCTATCATCTTCAAAAAAGAAATAGAAGCACTCGCTCCTTATGAAGTCAATCTGAAAAAAAACTTACTGATTTCACGAAAAGCACACCTTATTTTACCTACCCACCGCCTCTTAGATGCCGCTTCCGAAGCGGCTAAAGGCAAAGCAAAAATAGGCTCTACCCTCAAAGGAATAGGCCCTACTTATATGGATAAAACGGGTCGTAATGGTTTGCGTGTAGGCGATATAGAACTCTCCGATTTCAACGAACGCTATCGCAATCTCACCGATAAACACGAAGAAATGCTTGAAAACTACAAGGTAGATATACAGTATAACCTCAAAGAATTAGAAGCTGAGTTTTTCGAGGCTGTGAAAGTACTCAAAGAGTTTCAATTTATTGATAGTGAGGAATATCTCTACCAAGCCCTCAAAGCAGGTAAAAAAATACTTGCTGAAGGTGCTCAAGGCTCTATGCTCGATATCGATTTTGGCACTTATCCGTTTGTAACTTCCTCTAATACCACCGCTGCTGGTGCTTGTACAGGCTTAGGTGTTGCACCTCGCAGCATCGGTCAGGTGATAGGTATTTTCAAAGCCTATACAACCCGTGTGGGTAGCGGGCCTTTCCCTACTGAACTCTTCGATGAAATAGGCGAAACAATGACCCAAGTAGGTCGAGAGTTTGGTGCTACAACAGGGCGTCGCCGCCGTTGTGGTTGGCTCGATTTGGTAGCCCTCAAATACGCTGTACAAGTGAACGGAGTAACCGAACTCACAATGATGAAAGCCGATGTGCTCAGCGGTTTTGAAACTCTAAAAGTGTGTACCTCGTATCTCTATAAAGGAAAAGAAATCAAGCACCTGCCTTACAATATCGAAGAACAGAACGTAACCCCTATCTATACCGAACTCAAAGGTTGGCATCAAGATCTCACCCAGCTTAACTCCTACGGGCAACTGCCTAAAGAACTATTAGAGTACATCAGTTTCTTAGAAAAAGAATTAGAAGTGCCTATCAAAGTAGTATCTGTAGGACCTGATAGAACACAAACCATTATGAGATAATAAAAAAGGCTATTCGTTCGCAAATGAATAGCCTTTTTTGTGTTTTTAAGTTACACTTATTTGATGAAGTCAAAACCTTCAAACGATTTTCTTGAAATAAGAGATGAAATTTTATTATTTAAGATAATTATTAGGCAAAGGTGAAATATTTTTAATATTAAAAATAAAAACAAAAAAATATGAAAGTTCTTTGCTTTCTAAATGAAAAGTTGTACATTTGTAGCGAAAAAATAATTGTATAAAAACAACTATGGAAAAAACAGTCAAACGATTCTTAGACGTTATCCTCGATCAAGCTACTCCTCTTATCGCAAGTCTTAACAAAGGGGTGTCCGAGTCACAAATAACTGAATTTGAAGCTGAAATGGGTATTACCCTCCCTGCAGAGGTAAAACAATTATACCAAACTTTCAACGGACAAAAAGAAGGTGAAAACGATGTCTTCTTCCTTGATGGTTTGCGCTTTATACCCTTAGAAGAAGTCAAACGCACGCAGCAACATTGGTTAGAACAATTGCAAAGCGTTCCTAATTGGCAATCTCTTCACTTCGATAAAGAAGAAGCCATTGATATGTGTTGGGATGAAGTGTTAAAAAACCAATTTTATAACCCTAAATGGATTCCATTCCTCTCCAATGGAGCACGCTTTATGTTTATCGACCTCGACCCCGATAAAGAAGGTGTTGTTGGACAAATAGGCGAAATAGACTTAGTACTCGATTCTATCGAAGATTCATTTATGGATTTACACTATGACTCTATGGAAGATTGGCTCGAATTTCTTACTGACGATATTGAAAAAGGAATCGTGTATTACGATAACGAAATGCACTCGCTCATTGATGCTATTGATTATAACGAAGAAGATGATTTGCCTAATATTTTCGCCCCTACTCCCGATTATGTCTCAGAAGGAGGCTCTAACGTTTATAACTATTCCGAAAAAGACAGAAGCAATTTTGTATTGCCTGACCGCACTTGTGTGTATATGGACGAAATTTGCGACCATTTTGAAAAATATATCGGCAAAATAGACAGCGTATTCCACGAAATCCTCTCAGAATATGTGCATATAGATGTACATTGGATCAAACCTACCCCCGAAACGCCTTACAATGTACTTTTCACTACCGGTATGAGCGATTATCCTATGTACTTGCCCGAAGGCTTGGAAAACCCGAACGACTACAGTCACGCTGAGCTAATGGTCTACCTTCCTGCCGATTGGCCTATCAGCGATGAAGCTTTTAAAGACGACGATAACTATTGGCCTGTGTACTTCCTCAAGATGATAGCGCGTTTCCCGCATCAGTACAAAACGTGGATGGCTGAAGGGCACACTATCCCCAACGGCCCCGATGCTGAACCTATTGCCAATACCGATTTCGGTTGTATCCTGCTGATGCCCCCTTACTTATCGGCACCACAAGACTTCTTAAAGTTACACACTAAAGATGGTACGATTATCAATTTCTATTGTATTTTGCCTATTTATCCAGAAGAAATGGATTTAAAATTAGAAGAAGGGGTTGACGAGCTCCTCAACCTTTTCGACGAAAACGGAATCTCTGAAGTAATAGATGTTCACCGCAAAAATGTAGCGTTATAAACATAAAAAAAACAGATGAAATCTTTTGAGGCTTCATCTGTTTTTCTTTAATATCTCTGCCAGCATTTTCTTAGCTCTTAGCAGGGTAATCTTCACACTGCTCATCGGTGATTGCATCTCTTCGGCAATCTCTTTATAACTTTTTTCGTGCAGATAGCGCAGTTGTATTGCCGTTCGGTAAGGTTCTTTTAGTTGTTTTATACTCTTTAACAAGTAGTCGAACTGCTGTTCCATAATGAGGCTATCCTCTATGATGGGGGTCTCATCTATCAGCGTTTTAGATTGCTTTTCCTCTCGATCTAAGTGCAATAGCGACTCATTTTGCTTTCTCAGGTTATCTATGTGAATATTTTTAGAAATAGCAATTAACCAAGTGCGGAAAGAGTATCGCTCGTCGTAAGTATGGAGTTTGTCGAATGCTTTAGCAAATGTTTGTATGCTAATATCCTCTGCTTCAACTTCATCATTCACACGCTTGAGCTGAAAGTTGTACACATCAGTCCAAAACTCGTCTAACAACCAACTAAAAGCTCGTTGTTTACCTGCTTTTGCAGCGACTATATTTTCAGCAAGTGCTTCTGCCATTATTTATTTCTGCACTCTTGTTCGTCGGGTAAGCGACCGCAGAAACTGCAAGGTTCCCCTTCAGGGTTTAAATGTGGATTTTGGCTCGCACAAGTACCAGCAAATTTACCGCCTTTTTTACCCCAAATCTTAATTGCCATACCTGCCACACATAGCAGTAATATACCAATAGTTAATAATATTAATTTCATTTTTCAGTTATTTAAGATTAAAAAGAGATTCCACGGCGGGAACTCTCTCACACGTAAAACCTTCCGCAAAATCTGTACCAATTAGCCTACCCAAATCGCGTGCTCTGTAAGTAACGCTATCTAAAAAGTTCTTGTCAGAAATTGGAGTAGTGGGCTCATTGCTATTACTGTCGTAAAACTGAGAGCTGTACGCCAACACAGCATTCACTTTGGCTTCCATAAAACCTGTGATATCTACCACAAAATCAGGGACTATATTCTTCCACTGAATGTAGTGATACACTACTTTAGGACGCCAAGCCGCTTGTGCTACACCGTCGAGAGTAGTTTCGATGCGTCGCAAACCGCTGAGAAAACAAGCATCGCTCACGAGTTTGCTACCTTTGCCGTGGTCGATATGACGGTCGTCTACAGCATTGCAAAGCACTATCTCGGGCTGATATTGACGTATTTTTTTAATAATCTCCATTTGGTGAGCTTCGTTATTTATGAAAAAACCATCACGGAACTTCAAATTCTCGCGTATGGTTATCCCTAATAGCTCTTTGGCTTTGGTTGCCTCTTGGTGGCGTATTTCAGCACTGCCACGTGTGCCCAATTCCCCTTGTGTTAGGTCGATAATGCCTACACTTCTGCCTAAGCTAATCTCTTTGGCAATGGTGCCTGCTGCCCCTAATTCTACATCATCGGGATGTGCCCCAAAAGCTAATATATCTAATTTCATCTTGTTATTTATTAATTGTCTCTTTTATTTCTGTTGCAATTTTGTCTAACATCTCATACCTATAGCGGTAGAGCGACCTCTTGCTCGATTTGATTTCTTCCATTGGTTTGCGGTGCATTTCAATAGGAAGCTTGAACCACCCATCTTTATCGGGAGTGCCATCGGCTTCTTTCCACAATGTGTCATAACTAAAACTGAGTTTGTGCAACCATTCTATATGAATAAAGTGTTTTTTGTTATGTGCCTGTATCTTACTGCCTACCCCATACAAAGCAGAGCAACCTAATTGCCTGCTAAGTTCCTGAATGATAAATATCATCAGGGCTTTAGGACGAAGAGCATACATTTGTTTTTGTAGTTCTTTGATAGCATTTTCATTTTCAGTAGCTTTATTGCCCTGTACGCAACCTATACGGCATACCCATTCTTCATTTTCTTTATCAATCACAAACGAGGCTTCACAGATGGCCTCTTGATAACTATCACAATGCAACGAGACCACTAATTCTCCCTCTTTGCGGAAACGTTCATTGTATCCGAGGTATATTTGTCCCTTTTCGCCGTTGTATTTCATTGTGAACTCAGCCAATTTGATAGGCTTTTCTTCTTGGATAACACGCGTCAAAAAAGGCTGTTGCTTGATAAAAGCATAACAACTCAGCAAGGCTTTAGTTCGTTCTTTCTTGCCCCATTTGGTAGACATATACACCCTAAAAGGCTTAAAATAAATACGAGGACGGTGTGAAAGCACCCATTTATACTCTTCTGATTGTATCAAACTGAACCATTTTTTAGCAAATGGGATGTTTAACAAAGTGTGGAAGAGTATCTTGTTCTTTTGTTTTTTGATGTATTTAGGATTTTCGTTGGCAAAACTATGTTCTGTTAAAGCCAAAGCATCGTGTAGTAGTTCTCTTGTCGTCATTAATTCTCGATTGTTAATTGTTTATAGAGGCTCGTTTTCCAGCCTTTTTTATCAATGTATTGCAATAACTGCTCGAAGCGTGCTATCATCTGCTCACCACTGTTACGCATTACATAAGCAGGAAAATTAAATTCTTTTTGGTGTAAATTTGTAAATTCCCAAGGGTGGAAGTACAAAGTAGCATAGCCAGTAGAGGCTACACATCTATTTAGTAAAAACTTATAAATCCACAAAGGAAAATTGTGAAATGATAACCAAAATAGAGGAATCCTAAACCAACTTACCGCTGTAGGGATTTGCCATAAGCCATTTTCGTTGAAAAATCGCTTTGGTACGTGTAATTTGTTGTATCTCCCTGGTAAAAATGTAGGATTTACTGATGAATTGTATTGATAACCGGCTTTTTTTACCTCCTCAGTACTTACTTCGAGCATTCTCGGCATACGCAATCCCTCAATAGTTAACCCAAATTGCTTTTCTAAAGCCTCTTTAGAGCTTTTGAGGTGTGCATTCTCAAACTCGGAATGATAATAAGTGTGTGAGGCTAATTCGTGCCCTTCGCTGAGAAGTTGCTCTATAAGGTCGGGGACTTGCTGAGCAAAGACTACTGTTGAAAAGAAAGTAGCCTTGGCGTTGTGTTTTTTGAGTAGGTTTAATATAACGGTAAGCCCCTCGCGTGAAATGGCTATTTGTCGCTCGAAAGCAATGTCGTAGCCGTATTCTTTGGGCATATCAAATTCTTCTATGTCGAAACTTAGGTAAATCATTTTTATAGTTATTAGTTTCCTCTGTAAGTAGAATAACCATACGGAGATAATGTAATCGGAATATGATAATGCTGATTATCTTTTATCTCAAAAACTACTTCTATAAAAGGATAAAATGTTTTTTGTTTCAATCTTTCAAAATAAGGAGTGATATAAAAAGTGAGTTTATAAACCCCATTATTATTTTTATTAGATTCTTCTTTCAAAAAATCTTTAATTCTCCCATTGTTGTCTGTGTATTTCTCATCTATCAATACCCAGTTTTGATTTTTATCTTGCTTAGATAGAGCTATCTTTACATTTGGAGCAGGTTTACCTTGTGAAATATCTAAAATATGACTTGATAATTGATATTTCTCTTGTGCTTGGATGAATGCGCTAAAAAGTATTAGCAATATTAGAATCGGATTTCTCATTTTTATGTGTTTTTATTTACAATTTTTGTTCTTGAATAATATAACAAGGTCGGTCTTTAGTTTGTTTAAAGATTTTTCCTATGTAAATACCTATGATACCTAAAATGATGAGTTGTAACCCACCAAAGAAAACAATCGTCATAATCAGTGAAGCCCAGCCCGATATTTCAGTGCCACTTGCAAAGGCGTATATCACATAAGGAATGTATAATAGTGATAGGGCAGAGAATGCAAAGCCTAAAAATACAGCGAAATATAAGGGTTTGATACTGAAAGCCGTAACACCTGTAATCGCTAATTGTAGCATCTTCTTAACTGTGTATTTACTTTCACCTGCAAAACGAGAAGCTGCAGTGTAAGGGATGTAAGTTTGGCGGAATCCTACCCAAGGCACGATGCCTCGCAAGAAAGGTTCGTTCTCTTTCATAGAGCGAATGACCCTTACCACCGATTGGTCTAAAAGTCTAAAATCAGCTGAACCTTCTTTGATTTCTATATCCGAAAGCAGATTGAGAAGTTTGTAAAACTGTTGAGAGCTTTTTTGTTTCTTTTTAGGGGTATCCGCCGGATAGGTGCGCAAAGTTGCCACTACTTGATAGCCTTCTTCCCATTTGGCAATGAGCTCGGGCAAAAGGGCAGGAGGGTGTTGCAAATCGCAATCCATAGAGATAACAGCATCAGCAAACGAGTGGTCTAATCCTGCTTTTACTGCTAATTGGTGACCAAAGTTACGCGAAAACGATAGATATTTCACGCGCATATCACTTTCAACTAAAGATTTGAGCACCTCAAGAGAATTATCGCTGCTGCCGTCGTTTACAAAAAGCAAAGTATAGCTATAATCAGGGAGTTTTTCAGCAAAAACACGCTGTATAGCCTCATATAACGGACGTATATTTTCACTTTCGTTATAACACGGTACTATTATTTCTATTGTTTTCATCTTTTTTATCTCTTACCTGAATAAATAACATTTCATACACTATTGCAAGCCAAACCAAGGTTACGGGTACAGCTCTTAACGAATATCGGATAATGTAAGGTTCTTTCAGAGGTTTGAATAAATCAGTAGGGGAGAGTGAGCCTAACATAGCCAATACCAATAAGGTTATTTTGAGTTTAGGATGGAGTTCACTTACCATAAACCATATCCCAACCCCCACATAAGCTACTATATAAGTGCTATTTTCAGTACCTGTACTAAACAAACAGAGGAAAATACTTACTGAAGCTAATAAAAGCAATCTGAAATTGAGATTTTTATACTGCTGAATGCGCAAATAAGGTAATGCAAATAGCCCTAACCCGAGGAGAATGACTATACTGTTGTTGTTATAAATACCTGTGCGTTGCAAAAAGCCTAAAAGTGATAGGTTTTGCAAGTTGTAAGTGGTGGTATTTAGGTTGGATACATTCTTTTCAGCTAAAGAAGCATACCAATCAAAATATTGAGAAACTACATAATCGGGTGAAGAGTAGAACATTGGCAAACAAAATAAAATGATGAGCCAAAATAACCCCGACCAAATAAATCGCCATTTGTCCTTAGCAAAGAAGAAAAATGCTAAGCCTACAATGCCATAGAGTTTCGTGAGCGTGCCTATTACAATGAGCAAGGTTGCCCAATGACTCTGCTTGCGTTCTATAAACACAAAAGCACCTACTAATAGTGCTATCACGCTGATATTGAACTGCTGCATAGCTGCCGCGGTATACATATCGTGAGCAGCAATGAGCAGTACCGCTATAATAGCCTTTTTAGAGAGAGGCAATTGCCTAATTGCCCAATATAAGAAAGCTGCATTTGCCATTATCCACAAAGTACAACCTATCCACTTGGGTAATAAGGCAAAAGGAGCGATAACTGCACTGAAAAAGATACCGTAATGATTTGTATCGAAATACTCATCGGGGTAGGGAAGATAGAGGGGCAATTGCTTGAGAGTATGCCAAAATACCCCGTCAAAAATTAGGTAGTTGTTGAACTTGCCAGCTATCCAAACGTTCTGTACCACAGTTGCCAGCGCAAGGGCAAACCATAGTATTGTGATAAAGCGGTAATTTGCAAATAGTTTTTTCAGCATTGTTATTGTTATTTTTCAATCCATTGTATTACTTCATCGCTAGAAGGTAAGGTTTTAGGGTCGATTACCTTTTCTAATTTACCGTCTCGTCCGATGAGGTATTTTTGAAAATTCCATTTTACTTTAGAATCTTCTACACCGTTTTTCGCTTTCTGGGTAAGAAACTGATATAGAGGGTGCATATTCTTTCCTTTTACCGATATTTTGCTCATCATCGGGAATGTTACTCCATAGTTGATACTGCAAAATGAAGCAATTTGTTCGTTACTACCAGGCTCTTGTCCTAAGAAATTATTAGCGGGGAATCCTATAATGATAAAATCTTTGTCCTTATACTGCTGATAAAGTGCTTCGAGTTCTTTGTATTGGGGGGTGAGACCGCATTTTGAGGCGGTGTTTACAATCATTACTTTCTTGCCTTTGAGGTCGGCAAGGGCAAAGGGTTTTCCGTTGATATCTTCTACAGTAAACTGATAAATAGTTTGATTATCAGCGTTATTTTGTGCTTGTAGGTTTTCCATAGTGAGGATGAATAAAGTGATAATAAAAATGAAGTATTTCATAGAAAAATTAAAATTTGTGGCAAAGTTACGCAAAAGGTTTGATTTATTAAAGAAAAACTTTATATTTGCCCAAAAATTAATAACTATGTTTTCAGAAAAAGCTTTTAAAATATTTGAAGAAAGTATCGCGCAATACCATATTGCCGACGATGTATATCAGTCTTTTACAAACCCTTATCCATCAACCGACTTGCTCAATCACTTGCTCTATCGCAAGAATTGGATTGACACCGTGCAATGGCATTACGAGGATATTATTCGCGACCCACATATCGACCCAGTGGTAGCCCTTGACCTCAAACGCAAAATTGATGCTTCTAACCAGGATCGTACCGATATGGTAGAGTATATAGATAGCTATTTTTTAGACTTGTATAAGGAGGTGAGACCACTTCCTGAGGCTACTATCAACACCGAGAGCCCTGCGTGGGCAGTGGATAGGCTTTCGATTTTAGCACTGAAAATTTATCATATGCAGGAAGAAGTAAACCGCCCCGATGCCACTCCTGAACATCGCGCTAAATGCCAAGAAAAACTGAATGTTCTCCTCGAACAGAAAAAAGACCTCTCTACTGCTCTCGACCAGCTTTTAAACGATATCGCCACTGGCAGAAAGTATATGAAAGTCTATAAACAAATGAAAATGTACAATGATGATGAGTTGAACCCAGTACTGAGAGGAAGTAAATAAGAGATAATAAAAACTGCCCCAAACAATTTGAGGCAGTTTTTTATTTGTTAATTTTCAAATTTGCTAATTAACGAATACTTGCTTTGAGGTATTCTCTATTAAGGCGTGCGATATTTTCAAGTGAAATACCTTTAGGGCATTCTACTTCGCAGGCACCAGTGTTGGTACAGTTACCAAAACCTTCGTGTTCCATTTGGTTTACCATATTGAGTACGCGCTCGGTAGCCTCTACACGACCTTGAGGAAGGAGGGCAAATTGCGATACTTTAGCAGCTACAAACAGCATAGCCGAAGAGTTTTTACAAGTAGCCACACAAGCTCCACAACCTATACAAGCCGCAGCGTCCATAGAGCGGTCGGCATCGCGTTTAGGGATAGGAATAGCGTTGGCATCTTGCGTATTACCAGAAGTGTTCACAGAGATATATCCCCCTGCTTGTTGAATGCGTTCAAAAGCAGTTCTATCTACCATCAAGTCTTTGATAACAGGGAAAGCAGTAGCGCGCCAAGGTTCAATAGTGATGGTATCACCATCTTTGAACATACGCATATGCAACTGACAAGTAGTTACCCCACGGTCGGGTCCGTGAGCTTCCCCATTGATAAAGAGCGAGCACATACCACAGATACCTTCACGGCAATCGTGGTCGAATGCTACAGGTTCTTCTCCTTTTTCAATGAGTTGTTCGTTGAGTACATCCAACATTTCCAAAAAAGACATATGGTCTGAAATGTTGGTTACTTTATAATCTACCATACGACCTTTCTCTTGCGAGTTTTTTTGTCGCCACACTTTGAGTGTTAGGTTCATCGTTGCCATATCTTTCTATTTATAACTACGTTGTTTAAGTTCAATATCTTTAAATACAAGAGGTTCTTTATGCATTACCTCTTCACTAGGGTTGTAGGTATTCACTACTTCTTTAGGATTACCGGTGTACTGCCAAGCCGCTACATAAGCGTAATTCACGTCATCGCGGAGGGCTTCCCCATCAGGAGTTTGATACTCTTCGCGGAAGTGTCCACCACAAGACTCGTTACGCTCTAAAGCGTCTTTAGCAAATAACTCACCAAGTTCAAGGAAGTCGGCTACACGACCCGCTTTTTCAAGCTCTACGTTCATACCAGTGAGTTCACCAGGTACTTTTACGTTTTTCCAGAAATCTTCGCGTATTTCGCGTATTTCTTTGATAGCTTCTTTCAAGCCTTCAGCATTACGCGCCATACCTACTTTATCCCACATCACTTTACCAAGTTTTTTGTGGAAGTAATCTACAGAGTGGGTACCTTTATTGTTGATGAAGTAAGCCAAACGCTCTTTTACGATGCGTTCTGCTTCGTCAAACTCAGGAGTATCAGTAGGGATTTTACCGGTACGGATATCAGCGGCTAAGTAATCGCCAATAGTGTAAGGTAATACAAAGTAACCATCGGCTAAACCTTGCATCAAGGCAGAAGCTCCTAAACGGTTTGCCCCGTGGTCGGAGAAGTTTGCCTCACCAATAGCATAACAACCAGGTATAGTGGTCATCAAGTTGTAATCTACCCAAATACCACCCATAGTGTAGTGAGTAGCAGGATAAATCATCATTGGTGTTTTATAAGGGTTTTCGGCTACAATCTTTTCGTACATTTGGAAAAGGTTGCCGTATTTAGCTTCTACGATTTTTTCACCGCGTTTTGTAACTTCTTCTTTAGTAGGTTCTACACCGTGGATTTTACATTGTTCTTTACCGTAACGTTCGATAGCAGAAGAGAAATCCAAATAAACAGCTTCACCTGTTTCGTTTACACCATAGCCTGCATCGCAACGCTCTTTAGCAGCACGTGAAGCTACGTCACGAGGCACGAGGTTACCGAAAGCAGGGTAACGGCGCTCCAAGTAGTAATCGCGGTCTTCTTCAGGAATTTCAGTAGGTTTTTTGCGTTTTTCGCGTATCGCTACTGCATCTTCCATTTTCTTAGGCACCCAAATACGTCCGTCGTTACGCAAAGATTCAGACATCAAAGTTAATTTAGACTGATAGTCGCCTGAACGAGGGATACAAGTAGGGTGGATTTGAGTGAAACAAGGGTTAGCAAAGTAAGCACCTTTTTTGTGGATTTTCCAAGCTGCGGTAGCGTTAGAGCCCATCGCATTGGTTGAAAGGAAGTATACGTTACCATAACCACCAGAGGCGATAACTACAGCGTGAGCAGAGTGGCGTTCAATTTCACCAGTAACAAGGTTACGAGCGATGATACCACGAGCTTTGCCGTCTACTATTACCACATCGAGCATTTCGTGGCGGTTGTACATATCTATTTTACCACGAGCGATTTGGCGGTTCATTGCGGCATAGCAACCGAGCAAAAGCTGTTGTCCCGTTTGCCCTTTGGCATAGAAAGTACGAGAAACCAATACCCCCCCGAAAGAACGGTTATCTAAGAGTCCGCCGTAATCACGAGCAAAAGGCACGCCTTGAGCCACACACTGATCGATGATATTGCCAGATACTTCAGCAAGGCGATATACGTTAGCCTCACGAGCGCGGTAGTCACCCCCTTTTACAGTATCGTAGAACAAGCGATAGTTAGAGTCGCCATCGCCCATATAGTTTTTAGCGGCATTGATACCTCCTTGAGCAGCAATAGAGTGCGCACGGCGAGGAGAATCTTGGTAAGCGAAAGCTTTCACGTTGTAGCCTAATTCAGCAAGGGTAGCTGCAGCCGAACCACCAGCCAAGCCAGTACCTACCACAATCACGTCAATATTACGTTTGTTAGCAGGGTTTACGAGGTTGATATGGTCTTTATATTTCGTCCATTTGTCCGCTATAGGACCTTCAGGAATTTTAGAATCTAATATACTCATAAGATTAAGCTTTTATTAAAAATTTAATGTAATGGAAGAGGGCTATAAAAATAAAGCCTCCGCAGATAATGTAAGAATACCAATTACCTACACTGCTGATGAGCTTTTTGCGAGCATCGTCTTTCCAGCCCATAGATTGGAAAGCAGATTGGAATCCGTGCAACAAGTGCAAGCAAAGGAAAACAAAGCATAATACATAGAATCCCACACGTAGAGGGTCGTGGAATTTCTCTACCAATTCATCGTAGTAGCGGGTAGGGTCTGGAGCTAATTGCTCAATGTACTTGTAATTCATTTCACCTACCCAAAAATCATAGAGGTGAAGCCCTAAGAAAAGAAGAATTACAATTCCCGAAATGATCATATTACGAGACATCCAAGTGGAGTTAGCTCCCCCATTATAGCTGTAATATGCCTCACTACCACGAGCTTTTTTGTTTTGGATTTCCAAGACAAATCCCATAATGAAGTGGAACAACACCCCAGCGAGCAATACAGGTTGCATAGCAAACTGAATTAGCGGGTTAGTACCCATAAAGTGGGATAACTCGTTGAAAGTACTCTCACTAATCACTGAAGTAAGGTTTACCGCCAAGTGAATGATTAGAAAGAGAATGAGAAAGAGTGCCGAGAGAGCCATCGCCACCTTTCTTGCAACAGATGTTTTAAATAATCCTGCCATTCGTTTTATAGTTTTTTTATATATTTACGTTAAATAATTTCGCTACAAAAGTAAGGTTTTTTAATTATGTATACAACAAAAAATATACAAAAAACATTAATTTATATTCGGTTTAAAAAAGAAGAAGAAAGTTATTTGCTGAAAGTAAGGTATTAACAAATTTTAGAAGTTAAAAATTAGAAGCTAATTGCTGAATTGCTGAATTGTCAAATTGACTAATTGTTTGATCTCTTTTTCGGTATTAAAACTGTGTAAACACACCCTTAAACGCTCTTGTCCTGCAGGTACCGTAGGGGCTAAAATAGGCAATACCCCTATGCCTTGGGTTTGCAAACGCTCGGCAAGGGCTTTCACGCGATCGTTGCCACTTACTACCATTGCTTGGATAGCTGAATCGGAAGGAATAAATCCTTCAATGCCGTATTGGTTTATCAACGATTTGAAATATTCTATATTGTGGTGAAGTACGTTCATTGCCTCCGTTTGTTGCAATTGTTCGTAACCTGCGCGAATAGTCGCTACACTATGCGGACTCATAGCTGTTGTATAAATAAATGAGCGTGAGAAGTTTACCAAATATTGTATCACCTCATCATTAGCAACCACTGCTGCTCCGTGAGCCCCTAAGCCTTTGCCAAAGGTGACAATGCGCGCGAAGATTGCTGTTTCTAATCCTAAGGCTTGTACTAACCCACAGCCGTGTTTGCCAAAAACACCTATAGCGTGTGCCTCATCCACTGCTATATAAGCGCCATATTGTTGTGCTAAAGCTACCAAACGCACTAAATCTGGGCTGTCGCCATCCATTGAAAAAACGCTTTCAGTAGCGATGAGCACTGTTTTATCACCCGTAGCAAACTTTTTAAGCAGTTTTTCCAAATCGTCTAAATCGTTGTGTTTGAACTTGTACGAATGTGCTAAACTGAGTGAAATACCATCGCGTATAGAAGCGTGACTATAACTATCATATAAAATTACATCGCCACGACCTACGATGCAAGAGAAAAAACCTACATTGGCATCATAGCCCGAATTGTACAAAAGAGCCCCTTCAGCGTTATGAAAATCAGCGATATAACGTTCAGTTTCTGTGAATAAATGAGAGTTCCCCGATAGCAATCGAGAGCCTGTTGCACCGTGAGGTGTTGTGGCGCTTATTAGTTGGCTAACACGTTCAGTGATAGTGGGATTTGTGCTAAAACCTATATAATCATTAGAGTAGAAATCAATAGCAAATGATCGTTCACTAAGTTTGCGCAAGGCATTGTTCTTTTGGCGTTCAGTTAATTTTTCTCGGATGTGTTTCATATTGCAAAAGTAGAAAATAATGACGAATTACGAATTACGAATGACGAAAATTTGTTACCTTTGCCACATACTAAACTTCTTTAAGTTAGCTTATTATGCTGAAATTATAGGACAAACGGTAGATAAGGAATATCAATATTTTGTAAGAATAGGTTTAGAAAACGGTGGATTTGATTACGAAAAAGAGTTTAAAAAACGCAACTATTACAATATCCCCGATTTTAAACAAGTGTGGGAAGATACGCGTTATGGCGGTACTTGGTAACTTGGAATGCCTGAATGAAAAAACAAAGTTTTCTAATTCTCTAATTTGCTAATTAACAAATTATTTATAACTTTGCCCATTGTAAAATTTTAACTTATCACTTTTAACCTTTAACTTTTATGAAAAAATTGTATTCGATGCTCCTCGGCATCTTTCTATCAGCAGGTTTTACCGCTTGCAATCAACCTCAAACCAACTCTAAACCTGAAACTTCTAATGCACCTATAAAGTTAGAAACACCTCAGCGCGCTCAAGGTCAAACTGATGTGTTGAACCTCACGACCAATAAGTTAGATACAGTACGTGTGGGGATTATCGGTCTGGGAATGCGCGGTTATAGTGCCGTGGAACGCTATATGCACATTGAGGGGGCTAAAATCACCGCCCTTTGTGATATCCGTCCTGAGATGGTGGAAAAAGCCCAGCAAGTAATTGAAAAAGCAGGTCACCCACGTGTGCCTCAATACACGGGCAGTGAAGATGCTTGGAAAGCCCTTTGTGAACGCCCTGATGTTGATCTTGTTTATATAGTAACCGACTGGAAGCACCACACCCCAATGGCACTCTACGCAATGCAACACGGCAAACACGTGGCTATAGAAGTGCCTGCAGCGCTTGATATGGATGAGATTTGGGCGCTTATTGATACGAGTGAAAAAACACGCCGCCACTGTATGATGCTCGAAAATTGTGTGTACGATTACTTTGAGATTACAACCCTTAATATGGTACAACAAGGACTCTTAGGGGAGGTGATTCACGGCGAAGGCTCTTATATCCACAATCTCGATGAGTTTTGGACAGAATATTGGAATAATTGGCGTCTCGATTATAACCATAAACACCGTGGTGATGTATACCCTACACACGGTATAGGTCCTGTTTGTCAGGCATTAAATATTCACCGCGGCGACAAGATGAACTACTTGGTTTCGGTAGATACTAAACCTTTTAGAGGTAAGGAAGTATACCAAAAAGTAACAGGTAAAGACGCTGCTGATTTCCAAAATGGCGACCTTACCATTACAATGATTAAAACTGAACAAGGTAAAACTATTCAAATTCAGCACGATGTAGTAACACCACGCCCGTATTCACGTATGTACCAACTCACCGGAACCCAAGGTTTTGCTAATAAATACCCTATGGAAGGCTATTTGTTACAGCCCGAAAGTGTGGCAAAAGCCGAAGTTCCTAATCACGAAAATCTATCGGCTCACAACTTTATGCCTGAAGATGCTAAAAAAGTATTGATGGAAAAATACAAACCACGTATTTTGAAAGATTTGGAAGAACAAGCTAAAAAAGTAGGTGGTCACGGCGGTATGGATTTCATTATGGATTACCGTCTTATCTACTGTTTGCGCAATGGTTTGCCTTTAGATATGGACGTATACGATTTAGCCGAATGGTGCTGCTTAGCACCTCTTTCCAAACTGTCACTCGAAAATGGCAGTGCTCCAGTAGAAATCCCTGATTTTACTCGTGGTGCTTGGAATAAACAAAAAGGTTATAAACACGCGTTCGTTAATTAGTATCCCCACCCCTTTCCCTCCCCCAAGGGGAGGGGGTAGGATAATATATTTTTTTAACTATTTATATTGCATTCTCCCCTCCTTGGGAGGAGGTGGGGGAGGATTATAGAGCTTATGTCAAATGTATTACGCCTTCCTGCGGAACAACTCTACGCTAAGGAATTAGAGGCTTTAAAAGAAGAGGATAAAAAACAAGAAAAGCCCATAGGCTGGCAATTGTCGCCTAAAGCTGTGCTGAAATTTGTAACTGGTGGTACTGCCTGCGGGGTGGAAATTACTCCTAAGTACATCGGTCATAATCGCTTGGTGGAAATCGCTATAGCTACACTCCTTACCGACCGCTCTTTGTTGCTCATAGGTGAGCCAGGAACTGCCAAATCGTGGCTTTCCGAAAACCTTACAGCTGCCATTTGCGGCGATTCGGGCAAAGTGATTCAAGGTACTGCGGGTACCAGTGAGGAGCATATACGCTATTCGTGGAACTACGCAATGCTTTTGGCTAACGGTCCATCGCACGAAGCCTTACTTAAATCACCTATTTATCGCGCAATGGAAACAGGAACTGTCGCTCGTTTTGAGGAGATTTCGCGTTGTGCTTCTGAAGTACAAGATGCATTGATTTCTATCCTATCGGAAAAGAATATAGCCATTCCTGAACTCAGTGAAGAATTGCCAGCTCAGCGTGGTTTCTCTATTATTGCCACAGCTAATACCCGCGACCGTGGTGTAAACGAAATGTCATCAGCACTTAAAAGACGTTTCAATATCATTGTGCTACCTGCTCCTGCTACTTTAGAAACTGAAGTATCTATCGTAACCAAACGCGTAGCCGAAATTTCTAACAACTACAAGCTGAAAGCCGCCTTGCCAAGCAATGAAGCCATAGAGAAGATTGTAACAATTTTCCGCGAATTGCGCAAAGGAGCTACTTTAGACGAAAAACAAAAGCTCAAATCGCCTAGTGGAGTTATTTCTACCGCCGAAGCTATTTCGCTTATCACCAATAGTATGGCATTGGCAGGTAGTTTTGGCAACGGCACTGTAACCGATGAAGATTTAGCATCAGGATTGCAAGGAGCTGTGGTAAAAGATGAAGACAAAGATAAAATGGTGTGGAAGGAATACCTTGAAAATGTAATGAAGAAACGCGGAGCATCGTGGCGTGAACTCTACAACCAATGTTCGGCAATGAACAATTGATAATTATTACATTGGTATATTGGCAAAATTGCACATTTCCACATAGTAATAAATAAGCGAATTGTATTCAGGATGTGCTTGCATCCACTGATGTAAGATAGGTATAAAGGTGGCGATAATTTCTTTATCGCCACTTTTTAATATATGTTTGCTATAAGTTCGGTAAATTTGTTCTGCTAAAGGCGTTATAAGCGTACCTTGGTATGATTTAGGCGCAAAATCTTCAGCGCGCAGAAAAGGCATTACATCAGTAATTACTTCTAAATATTCATCGCGGTCTTTATAAGCTTTGTGCAACTGCTCTGCTAAGGCAGAAAACGCTTCAGAAGGCATCGTGAAATACATACCTTTCAAACTTTCGTACAGCACATCAATGAGTGCTATTCTTCCCGTTTTACGCAACTGAGCGAAGAGTTTTACATATTGCCAAAGCAGTTGGTCGGTGATGAGTACTTCTTCAGTGTTGAAATGCAGGTCTTTGAGAGATTGTACATATTGCAGGAAAACATCTAAGTCGTTTTCGGCTACTGCCCTCTTACAAAAATCGTAATATACCCAGCCCAACGAATATTTGTTGATACTGCTGTCGTTTTCCTTAAATTCCTCGAGAGCGATACGCAATGCTTCATCCAATTCACCTGCCTTTCGCAAAGCTGTTACTTCACTTACCATCATTTCTTTACAACTCTAAAAAGGGTGATTTTCTCATTGCCCGAAGCAACCATAGTTTGCTCATCTACAAAAAGGAGTGCGTGATAGGATTTATCCGAAAGTTGTTGCCAACTTTTGCCTTGGTCGTTAGAGAAGAAAAGACCATTAGGCGAAGTTGCTACCAAAGCATTTCCCTCACTATTAGGGATGTATTGCACACAGCTCGCATAACCAATAGCCTTATCGGTCGCGATAGGCTGCCAAGTTTTACCCCCATCGAAAGTGAGTGCGCCAGAGCCTTTGCGCTCTGTAGGTTGTTCATAATCACCACCGAGAACGATGCCCTGCTGGTCGTTGTAGAAAGCTATGGTGAAAGCCCCTTGAGTAGCTTGCCCTTGAACGAGAGGTAGCGTAGCGAGGTCTTGCCATTTATAGCCCTTGTTGTCCGAGAACAACACCCTGCTCTTACTGCCACCTGTTACTACCCATAGTTTGTTGCCATAGTGCGCCAAAGCCGAGTTGCTAGCGGCAAATACACTTTCACCCTCTTCGAGTTGGGGTGATTGTGACCACGTGAGTTTCGTCCATTGTTGTCCGCCATTGAGCGTTGTTACTACCGATAGGCGATTGTCGATAGGGTCGCCAATAGCAATACCAAATTGGTCGTCCGTAAAGCGCAATACATCGTAGAAAACATCGGGGTGTTCCTCGCAATATACTTCTTCCATACCACTTTGTTCAGCTTTGTAGAGCAAGGCAGGGTTGCCGATAGAGAGCATAAAAAAGTTCTGACTTGTCGCTGCCACCGCACGAAAATCGGAAATCACCCCGCGATTCTTCAAGTTAGAAGTCGCAATAGTTTGGTTTTGAGTGTTGATAAAACCAAAGGTAGCATCGGAGCCTGCAAAAGCCACGTTTTTCTCTAAGAGCACTATTGCTCGCACGCTTATCTTCTCTAACGGAAAGGACTTTACTTCTACCAATTTGATAGTAGTGTCGTTATAAGGATTAGAGTGCTTACACGCCACAAGGCAAAGCAATATAAAAATAATAGCAATATGTTTCATACATCAGTGATAAACAAAGGCAAAGATAATGTTTTTGGTTGGAATAACAAAGAAAGAATATATTTTTTTATCACTGACACGATTTGTCAGAGTAGTGCCTTATCTTTGCCCCGTGAAACCAAAAAACTAATAAAAAATGGTATACTTAGAAACTTTTTATTTCCCTTCAGTAGAAAAAGAGGAAGAAGAACTACAGAGGTTTTTCTATAGTGAAGAAGACAGGCGCCCTATAGAGCCAGCACTTAATTACATTGCTCAAAATGTTTATCCGTTTAGCCTTTTAGCCTATCATCTTAGTTGTTTAGATTTTGAGCCTATTACTATCCTTTATGGAGGCAATGGTTCGGGTAAATCTACTATTTTAAATGTAATTTCAAACAAATTGCATATTTCGAGAGAAGCACCTTACAATTCGTCATACTTGATGGAAAAGTACGTAAAAATGTGTTCTTTTAAGAGCAATTTTTACTATACAAATAAAGATTTAGATCTTGTAAATAAGACTAATTACAAGTACGATATTTTAGAAATTAGCAAGATGATTACTAGCGATGATGTGTTTAAAAAAATGATAGACAAACGCCTTAGAGATGACCAAAAACGCTTTAAGAGCGATATGATTATTGAAGAGAAGAGAGCAGCAGCAGGAACAGTGCCTAAGTCTATCAATTTGGAGGATGAGACAAGTATAGAACGTTTTAATGATTTTCTCAGTATGCGAAAAAGTAGCTATACCGAATACATCAAAAAAACGATAGGGGATATAGGACCTTCATTTTCTAATGGCGAAACAGGACTGATGTACCTTATGGAGCAGATTTCCAATCCAGGTCTATACTTATTAGACGAACCTGAGAACAGTATGTCGTGCGAAACGCAACTCAAATTAGTAGAGTTCATTGAGCTTTCAGCACGAGCTTTTAATACGCAGTTTATTATTGCAACACATTCACCCTTTTTGCTTTCTATTCCTAATGCAAAAATATACAATCTTGATACCCGCCCTGTAAGTTTATCTAAATGGTGGGAACTTGAGAATATGAAACGTTACTTTGAAATTTTTAATAAATACCAAACCGAATTTCAAAAAGCATTGTAAATCATTTTTATTACTAATTAATCTAACTGCTTGTGCGGCTCGCACCCTATTAATATTATGGCAAATTATAAAAATCTCCGTTTCCAATTCCTATTGGAACTTTTAAAAAACAGAGGCGAAAGTGGAGCTTCTTTCGCCGATATCAAAGATTATATCGAACGCCGCTTTGAAGATAAAGATATTCCTTTTGACTACAAGGAACGCACCTTTGAGCGCGATAAAAAAGATCTCCTAAGAGAGAGAAATATACGGCTCAATTACGAACGTTCTAATAATATTTATTCTATTAATTGGGAAGATGTAGATGAGTATCAAACACAAATGATGGAGCACGATTGGCTGATGGAAGCCTTGCGGCAAAATTCCTACAATCGTCAGTTTATACACTTTGAAAAACGCCCTACACGCGGACTCAATTGGCTCTACGGACTTATCTATGCCATCGACAATCACCAACTATTGGAATTTACTTATCACAAGTTTCGCGAAGATACCTATTTGTCTCATATTGTACAGCCCTACGCTCTCAAAGAGTTTGATTACCATTGGTATTTGTTAGCGCGCGATATGGTTAATAATACCGAAGAAACTACTATAAGTGTCTTTGCGCTCGACCGCATTAGCGATTTGGATATTCTCAAAAAAACATTCACCCCTGCACCTTTTAATGTAGAGGAACACTTTTGCAATGCTTACGGAGTGATAGCCTTACCTGCCCCACCTGAAGATATTATTCTCCGTTTTGACCGTCATCAAGGTAATTATGCCAAGGTACACCCTTTGCACCCCTCTCAAGAAATCCTTACTGACAACGCTGAAGAGTTGGTGATACGCCTACATCTTACCCCCTCCTACGATTTCGACCAAAAGTTACTTTCGTTAGGTAACCGTGTGCAAGTGGTTGAACCTCATTGGTATCGTGAGCATATTATAATGCGACTCAAGCAAGCACTTGATAATTACAAATGACGAAATACAAAATACGAATGACAAATTGGCAAAATGCTTTAAATGTTAAAATTAAGATTTTATTAGGAATTATTAAAGAATATTTTTTTACATTTGTCGCCTGAGAAAGAAGAAATTTTTTACACTGTTGCTTTTTGGCAGAGTAAGAGTATAATTTTGCAGCGTGAATATCAAAAACATATTATTAACTTTTAATCATTAAATCTTATGGCATTATATCGAGTAACTGTAACCCGTACCGTAGTCAGCAATGGCATATGCTTAGAACCCGGAATGTCTGTAGACATACCTACCCAAACCACCACCAACCCCGTATCAGTAAATGGCGGTCGTGAAGTAATAGCCGCTTTCCAGCGCATCTATGGTATAGATGTAAGCAAGAGTTATGGTATTTTCAGAACGGCACTGAGAGTTGAGAAAGTGGGGTAATAGCATTGAATACTAATTAATAAGAAATATATGATGAATATTGATTTAACAAATATTGGAATAATAAAACGAAATACTTTTAGAGATTGCACTTCTCTAAAGTCTATCTCAGTAAACGATAATAGTTCTACTAAAGTGAATTGTAAAGCTACTATTGATAAGAATTCTATCAAACAGCAATGTGATAAAGGACTTTTAAAAAACATTGTTTTGTCAAATAGTTTAACAGCTATAGGAAACAATGCTTTTTCAGGATGTAAATCATTAGAATCAGTAGAATTACCTTCTAATGTAATAATAATTGGAGAAAATACATTTGAGAAATGTGAAAAATTAGAAAAAGTTAATTTCTCAAGAACTTCTTCAAAATTAGTAGGGAGGAAAATTGAAGCAGGAGCTTTCTCTTTTTGCTCTTCTTTAAAAACTATTGCATTACCTAACAATTTAGAATTAATAGAAGAACAAGCCTTTTTAGATTGTACTGCTTTAAAACAAATTGAAATACCTGAAAATGTCAAAGAAATTAAGGATAGAGCTTTCTTGGGTTGTAACTCATTAAAGACTGTTACTATTACGGCTAAAGAGCCTCCTTCTTTAGGCGAAAAAGTCTTTCCTATTGAAGGGGTAACTTTTAAAGTACCTAAAGGAAGCATTGAAAAATATAGAAATGAAAATTGTTGGTTTCAGTATAAGGAAATGATACAAGAAGCTTAATACTATTGTTTAACATTAAATTTAATTTTTATGATTGCAATTGCTATATTGCCTTTAATTTGGTGGCTTTTGCCTTCTCTTATATGGGGAGGATTAGCAGGAGGATTAGCGGGGTTTGTTAGTGCTGCTATTATTGAGTCTCTTAAAGATAATAGGCGTTTTACTATCCTTGGAGAAAGAGCCTCTGGGAAGACTACTTTACATCACTTTTTAACAACTGGAGAAGTTTATATGGGAGAGTATAAACAGACTTCTCGAGAAAAAACAGCTAAAAATACTCTAAAGCTAAAAGATTATGAGCTAATTGTTAATGAGAGTGTAGATATTGGAGGAGCAGAGTTTATGCGTGACCAGTGGGAGAAATTGATTAATGAATCTAATGTGATTTGTTACCTAATTAGGGGGGATAAGGTTTTCGAAGGAGATACAAAATATATAGATTTGATTAAAGAGCATATTTCTCAAATTTTCGATACCAAAAAACCAGAACATAATTCTAATGCTGAAAAAGCAGAACATAATTCTAATGCTGAAAAAGCAGTACAAAAACTGTATTTATTGATTACTTTTTTGGATATGATTCCTCAGTATTCGGAAGACGCTGATATGGTTAAGAAGCAAATAGATGAAACTTTAAAAACATCAGCTTTCAAAAAAGGGACTAAAGCTATTTATGGTAGCTTGAAAACTCAAGAAGAAACAGAACGATTAGTTTATGAGCTAATAAATGATATTTTAGAAAGTTCAAAAAAATAAGTTATGAATATAAAAGCGTGGATACAGAGTTCTAACGAAAATGAAGATGATTTTGTGTTAGAAAATGGTAAGCTTCTCCCTATTGAAGATAAAATAAAAGGGAGAGAGTTTGTAAATTTAATGTTTGATATTAAAGAAAATGGAAAGGTTAAACATCAGGAACCTTTTTTGGAAATTGTACAGTCAAAAAAAGATAAGAATCTTTTTTTGATAGATATGAGTGCAGAGAATAAAGATATTCATCAGAGACGAGTAGCCGTTATGCTTTTAGTTGAAGGCTATGAAGAGACTGAGAGCAGTGAGTTTAAGAGATTGATAGAGGAAACTTTTAAAAGCACTACACCACAAACACAAGTTTCAGAAGAAACCATTGAGAAAATGATACAAACTATTGAAGGAGCAAAAAAGAACTTAGAAAAAAGTTTCTTTTCTAACCCTATTGTAATAGGAGCTATCATTGTAGGAATCATATTACTAATTTTAGCATTAAGCAAGCTATGAAAGCATTAGAAGAATACGCACCCAATGAAAGGAAAGTAGTCTATTTTATTGATGATATAGACTATAATAACTTAGGTTATAAAGAAGAAGGAAAAGAGTTACTCACGAACCCTGAAGTACTTCTTGTGCCTTTAAAAAGAACAGAGGAGTTTTTGGATAATTATACTATTATTGAGGATATTCAGCCTTACAATGGTATGACGCTAACCATCTCTCCTTACGACCGTACTAAATATTCTGAAGTCATAAAAGCTAACGAAAATTTTGCAGTAGAAAAGTTAGCAAATATACTTAGAATATGTCATTTGATAGGCGCTAAGAGTGTAAAGACAGAAAAGGTTTTTGCAGCAAAACACTCTACTGAGGAAAGTGCACATTTAGGAGGAAATATAAAAGCAGTTTCAGGGAGTATAGATGCTAAATCAACTTATCTTAATGAAATGGTTAGTAAGCTGAAATACGATGCTACCTACTCAGGAGGACAATGTGATTACGAGGCTGCAAGACGGTATTTGCGAAAATCACGATTATCGGGTGATAGGTTTTTAGAGGAATTGGTAGAGATGGCTAATGCTTCTAACAATAAATTACAAAGAATATCCCAAGAGATTTCTTTAAGTAGTAATATGGAAAGTACTAATGAGTTATTGTCGAAAATTAGCTTTCCAGTAGCAGGAGGTAAATTTCAACTTGATGAAAAAAAAGTTTCAGAAGAAAAATATTACTTAACTATAGAAATTGAATTTTAAAATTGTTAAACCATTAAAAAGTATTTAAATATGGAATTAATTGTACTTAAAGGGAAAGCTCATTCAGGCAAAACAGCTACAATCAACTATGTTTACAATGAATTAATAAAAAGAAATTGGAAAGAAGTAGTACCCTATACAGAAATCAGTCATGGAGACTTTTGGGCAGTTCTTAAAAAGAATGAAATAATACTCGGAATAGTTTCTCAAGGAGATTATGTTGGAGAAAAAGAAAATTCAGTTGAAAAACATTTGGAAAATATGAAAAAATATAACTGTTCAAAAGTTATATGTACAATAAGGAAAAATTTAATGAAAAAGGTGAATTTTAATTTAGGAGCAGGGAATAATAAAAATACTATTATTCTTGGAAAACCAATTCAAATGAATCATATACGAGAAATTAATCAAAAAGTAGAAGAAATCTTAGCTTTAGTATGATTTATAACTTACACCCCGAACTTACTCCCTTTATTGGGAAACTTTACCCTAAAGCACCCTTAAAAGTACTTTTCTTAGAGGAAAGTCACTATTTACCTGCTACTTATAATCATAAGGTAGGGCAGGAGTGGTATGAGCGTAGTACGGCAAGTTATGGCTTTAGTACCGAGGCATTGGCGTGGCTCAATACAGCGGCTATCATCAGGCACGATGTGATAGAAAGTAGCTATAAAAACCCTGCTCATAACATCTACCGCAATATAGGCAAGGTGTATAGCGAGGTGTTTGCCAAAGGAGATTATCCGCAGGCGTTGGAATACATAGCTTTTGGTAATTACTTTTTGCGTCCGGCTGAGGTGTGTGGCGAGAGTATCATCATAAACAGCTGGGACGAGGAAGTGCGTAGCTTTCAGCAGTTGGTAGCTTTAGAAAAACAGCTACAGCCTGCACTTATCGTTTTCGTGAGCAAAAAAGCTTATGAGTCGTTTGTGCGAGTTGCCCAAGCAGAAGGAGCAACTGCCTTACTTGCCAAAGCCAAGAGTGTACCTCACCCCAATAGTGCGTGGTGGAATCGTTCTATTACACAATATGAGGGACGTACGGGGAAAGAAGAGCTAGGAAGAGTGCTTAGAAATCCTTTATCTTGCTGAGGTCAAGGAACATTTGGCGTATATTTAGATCTTTATCGTTTTCTGTTAGGAATTGGAAACCAAATCTTTCATAAAAAGGAATAGCTTTCTTGTAAGCATCAATAGTAATCAATCGGCAGGCGTGTTTCTGGTTTATATGAATACAATCTGCAATAATTGCATTGACAATCAATGCACCAAGTCCTTTTCCTTTAAAAGTCTTGTCAATCGCTAAACGTCCTATTTTAATAGCAGGAAAACCTTTTAAATGGCGTTTGGGATGTGGTACTAATTCGCGTAAGAAGTTTTTATATTGTGTTTTAGAAGCAAAATTTGTTTCTTCCACTCGAAAACTATCACTTAAAAGACTATAATAACCTAAAGTTCTCTCATCATTTTCTATAATGAATGTAGTCGCAAGCATTTCTTTAGTGTATGGTATAGCTTCATTAAACAGAAAGTCGTTCAAATCATCGTCTTCACAATCAAAAGGTTTAATGGTATGGTTTTCTGTGAGTAACAAAATACCGCCATTATCAGGGTTATTTGTTGTCATCATCTTTTCTTTTAAAAAGTTCTCTAAAGCGTGTGGCTTCTTCTTCTATTTTTTTACGGTTTAGAACAATACCTTTTTCTTTAAGATAATTGTCGTAATTAGCTATTTTCTCCCAAAAAGCTTCGGCTTCTTTTCCAAGTAAGGTGGGAGTAGGTTGGATACTTGTTGCCATCTTTTATAGAATTATTAGTTAGAATTTTTGGCAAAAATACGAAATAATTGTCAATCAACAAAATCACTTTTCACTTACCACTTCTCCTAAATCCAAATAAACTAAGTATTTTCCTTTTACTTGCCAACCTATGGCTGTTAGGTTTTGTTGGTAATGCTGTAGTTGGTTGCGGTATTGGTCGTTGGGGTGTCCGGTTTTGTAATCTATGATATAGACTTCGCGAGTGGTGGGGTTGTAGGCAAGCCGGTCGGGACGGAAATAGTTGCCATTAGCGTCTATAAACTCGCGTTCCATAAAGTATTCGTAGTCCTTACTAAAGAAGGGTGCTAAAGTGCTGTCGCTGAGTAATCGCGCCATTTGGGGGTGCAATAACTCGTATTGTTCGGCAGTGAGTGTGCCCTCTTGTAGTGCATCGTTTAGCACAGTATCGAGGTCGGTGGCATAAGTGATTTTCGAGAATAACTCGTGAATGAGGTTACCGCGCTCCAAGGCTTCTTGTTGGTGAGTGTCCCATAATAGGGAAGCTCCCGTCGCAATCTTGTAGTTTGGCTGCTGCCAACCTTTTTGAAAAGGAATAGGTGATTCTTCAGCTGCTGCTTTCTCTTTCTTCTCGGGAAATACAGGGTTTCCAAAGGTATATTCCACTACATTCTCATTCCACTGTTTGTTTTCTTCTAAAAACTCTTTAAAGAGCGTACCATACGTTCCAGCACTGCCTTTGGGGAGCGAGGTGATTACATAAAGAAACGATTCGGGGCGCGTCATCGCTACATATAGCACATTTAGTTGGTCGAGGAGGTTTTGTTCGTGCAATTGTGTCATCAGTTCTTCGGCTTGCGGGTCGTAGTTCACTAAACTTTTATTGCTGTTTACCAGCAGATAGTCAAAGCCGTTAAACTGCTCGTGGTCTACGGGAAACCAAAGTTTTTCAGTGTGAGTGTCAATGAGTTTGCTATCGGCGAAAGCATAGATAATCACGGGGGCAGAAAGCCCTTTGCTCTTGTGAACTGTCATCACGGTAATGGCGTTTAATCCTTCGGGTGAACTGATACTGAGTTTTTCTTGCTGGTCGTCCCAAAACTCCAGAAAATCGGCTAAGCCTCCTTTGCGCGCATTCTTAAAATCGAATACAATATCCATAAAATGGGTGAGATAAGCATCGGAAGGACGGGCGAGATCAAAGCAATTTACCGCCAAAGCAACTCCTTCATACAGAGAATATTGGTTGAATAACTCTATAGAAAACTGAAAATCGGCAAGGAAAGTATTTACAGGCTCCTCTACATATTTGCTGAGGAATAAGTGAGGGTCTTTAGTTGATTTAAAACGCAGATAATCAAAGAGTAATTGCAGTTTGAGTTCTTCACTTTCGGGGTGATAAAGCAGGCGTAATAGGGTGACGAGAAATTGTACCGATGCCACGTTTTTCAGCAATAGCGAATCGGGGGAAATCACATTTCTTTGGTGTTCTGAAAGGAAAGAGGCAACAGCAGCTCCTTCGCGGTTAGTGCGCACCAATATCGTAATATCCTTATCGGCAGCCCCTGCACGGTTAGCGTGTTCTATTTTCTCTAAAATGGCTTCACAATAGCTGTGTTCGCGCGGTGAGAGTATAACGGCATTACTGTTGTTATCCTCTTCCGTAAACATATCCTCTTCTTCTGTAGTGATAAAAGAGAGATTGAAATAACCTTTGGGTAAGGATTGTTCTTTTTTGTTTTTGGGATATTCTTGTGCAGCGTTTTTATAAAGGTTTTTGTAAGTCTCACTTTGGAAAAGGTCTGCTGCAAAGTTGAAAAAGAGGTTGTTGAAATCGATAATAGCTTCTAAACTTCGGAAGTTTTTGTCGAGGTCTTTTACTTCTCCTTTGATGAGAAAAGGGTTTACTTCATTGTTATACAGACTCATAAACTGTTCAGCCTTGCCTCCTCGCCAACGGTAAATGGATTGTTTGGCATCACCCACAAGCAATACCGACCCGCGTTGTTTGTTTACCTCACTTTGTACAGCATTGAGGATAAGCGGTATAAAGTTCTGCCATTGCAGCACTGAAGTATCTTGAAACTCATCGATGAAATAGTGACGGAATTTCTCGCCAATACGCTCGTAGATAAAAGGTACGGGCTGGTTGCTGAGTTCCGAAGAAATCACCCCGTTGAACTCCCATATAGGCAAGATGTTTTCTTCTTCTTTAATGTTTTCTATTTCTTTTTGTATGCGGTTGAGCAAAGCCAAAGGCACAACATATCTCAGCGCGTTGTTAGCAAAAGCAAGGGTGCCAAAAGCCTCTTTGATAGCCAAAAACAGGTTGGCTATCACCTCTTGCAAACTGTCTATCAGGGCAGTGTCGTACTTCTTAGCTGCCGAATTAGCATAAAGCGGTTCGCCTTGTAATAGATTGTTTTGCCAACCAACGCCCCACGAAGGTTCCTTAGGGTTGTTGGCGGTGAGTTTATCGAAGAAATCGTATAAATAACCTCTGTTAAAAGCACCTCTGTCTAAACTGTGGTCGCGCATCAGTTGCATAAAGTCATCAGCGGAAGTTTTAATCGTTTTTAGGGCATTGTTGCGCTGGTTGAGTAGGGTGTTTTTGAGGGCTTTAAAATCAGATATTTCCTTGCCTTTCAGCAATTGTAAAGGCTCATAATAGTTTTCGTTAGTGAGCATTTCGGCTACGTCAAGCAGTTCTTTAGTAGTATCCCAATTCTTGTCGTCGTCTATTTTTTCGTTAGCAAAATCGATGAGTAGCTGGGTGAGTTCAGTATCATTCCCTGCTTTACTCATCAAATTATCTACCGCGCGCTCTAGTAAAGCCTTGCTATCCAATTGCACTTCAAAGAAAGGATTGAGGTGCAAATCGTGTGAAAAGCGGCGTATCAGTTGGTGGTTGAAGCCATCGATAGTGCTGATATTAAAGGCTGCGTAGTTGTGCAGTATATGCTCCAAAGTTTTAGCTGAACGCATTCTCAGTTCCTCATCGGGGAGCTTCAAATCCTTTGCTAACTCGCTAAACATAGGGTGAGGATTGGTGAGCATTTTGTCCTCACTGAATACGCCTAAAAGCTCAATGATGCGGTTCTTCATTTCAAAGACCGCCTTATTGGTGAAAGTAATGGCGAGCAATTGCCTAAACAAATCGGGGTATTTGCTGCCGAGGATAATTTGCAAGTAAGCCTTTACGAGGCTATAGGTTTTTCCAGAGCCTGCCGAGGCGTTGTATATAGTATAATTTGCTGGTTCAGTCATTTGTTAATTGTTAAAACTGTGCTGCAGGAGCGGTATCATTATTGAGTTTTTTGTCTATAGAGTTGTTTTTTCCTTTAGAGAAATCGTAGCTAACACCGAAGACTAACATATTGCGGTTGTTCTCTATGTGGGTATAGCTATGTTGGTTTACCAAACCTTCGTAACTGCTCTTCATTTTGTATTCCGAAGGCATTCCTAACCAAAACACGCCACCTTTAAGTGTCCAATTACCTAACTGGTATTCTACAAAAATATCATTGTTATTTTCATAAGTGCTCATCGTATTCCCATCTATGTAATAAATAGGAAAATTGAAACTGTAATCAATCCTCAAATCTTTATAGGTGAAAGTAAGTGATAGGTTGTTGTCGATATAATCATTGCGGGCACGTAGTCCAGCATCAGTAACCAAAGTTTCACGTGTAGGGGCTATATTAGCTGAAAATACAAATAAATCATTCTTTAATGGTTTAAAAGTGCCATCTAATGAAAAACCAAACTCCTCGTGATATTTACTATTTTCATAAGTGCTGAGTAGTCCGTTGCGCACGGGGTCTTTGATATAAATATCAGTAATCACACGTTGGGTGTTTTTGTAGAAAGGTTGAAGGTTAAAATCGGTGTACTCATTGTTGAAAGTATAAGAGAGTCCAGTCCAAAATATATGTTGTGATTTTAAGTAAGGATTTCCTGTCTCCAAGATGTTCGGCGCTTGTTGTGCTATATTGCTACTGAGTTCTGCACTACGCGGACTGCGGGGTACATAGTAACTTGTGAGGCGTAAACTCTGGTTATTAGCGAGTTCATAACCTAACACTACCTTCGGCGTAAACACCCATTCGGTAAAAGTGTTTTCGGCACTACGATTGTGGGTGTGGGTAAGCCCAGCACTGGCTCTGTACATAAAATTAGCTTTTTTGCCTACAAACTCGGTGTACAAATACTGATTGGTATAGGTAACATCGTAAGCCGAACTACCTGCCAAGTTACGTAAGTTGTTGTCGATAAAAGTACTGCTAATGCGGTAGCCTGAATTGAGTTTTCCTATAGTAAACTGATGAGTATGAGCTACTTCACCTACCCAACCGCGTTGTTTTACTTTCAAATCCATATCATCGTCGTACACATTCTGCTGGGTTGCGGTCTCCCATTCTTTTGAGAGGTTCTCTTTGGTAGTGTTGTAATAACTCCCTACGGCGTTCACGCTCAATTCATCTCGTTTGCCTAATTTTTTAGAGAAGTATAGGTCTACTTTGGGGCGCAACCAGTGGTCGTGATTTTTACCTGATAAAGTGTGATGGCTAATGGTTGTTCCTTGTGTAAATAGGTTTATGCCATTGCTATATGCAGAGCGATTCAAAAGTTCCATTTCGGCTTTAGCTTGGAAACTATAGTTTTGTGGTACTACTGCGCTATAACGCACCGAGGCGTTGTGCGCATTATAGCTAAACCCCTATTTTGACTGTTGGTCGTTTGCATAACGGACACCCGATAGTTCGTAATCAGAGTGTTTTTCATAATGTCTGTCGTTGTAATTGCGAAACTCCAATTTGTATTCCACTCCCAACGTATGTTTGCCTTTGGTGTAGTTACCATAAGCCGAAGCATCTACAAAGCCCGTAGTAAGTGCCGAAAGCGCATCCACCCCTACCGAATACCCCTCTTCAGCCGAACGAGTGATGATGTCCACCACTGTGTCAGCCCTATTGCTCCAACGCGCAGGCGGAATATCGTAATAGTCTATGCGTGCTACGTTTTGAGGAGCGATACCGCGTATTTGCAAGTCAGTTGCCTCTACACCGTTTACCAATACCAAGAGAGTACCCCTTTTAAGGGTAGCAATCTGGTTGGTTACAGGATTGAGGTGCAGGTTAGGCAAACTGCGCAAGAGGTCTTTGGCATAGCGTGCTTGTTCCACAGCTTTCTTCTCAAAGGTAAAACTCGCCTTATCGGTATATTGTGTTTTGTGCTGTGCTTTTATAATTACCTCATTGAGCACAATTGTATCCAAAGGAGTTTCAGACACTACTTCTTGCGCTGTAGTGGTCATAAAATAAACTAATAGTAAGGTGGTTAAAAAGAGTTTCATAGTGTTAATCTTTCTAATTTTGTAGGGTCATTTCTATTATCCCAAAAAGAAAGTATTTCAATTCTGTCGGTTATGCGGTAAATAATAGAGAAGTTTTTAAGAACTAATAGACTTCTTATCTTGAAATATGGAGTGCTCAAATAATGCTCTTGTCCAATAAAGGGATTATATATAAGCAAATCCTCACTTTTCTCCACTTCATTCATAATTTTTATAGAATAAGAGTTTGATTTATTATGGTTTGTCCAATAAGACAAAATATCATAATACTGCATTTCTGCTTCTGGTGTCCATTCTAATTTCCACATACTATTTCACGCGCTTTTTTTCTAACTTCAGTATAAGGTTTTAACAATCCGTTATTAGCTTGTTCAATACCTCTTTCTATGGAAGTTAATTGTGCTTCAGTGAAATGTGTTTCACTCCTTTCAAAAGAGATTTGTTGTTCCTTGAGCCATTCTTCTACTAAAAGTTGCTCTTCTGTGTTTAAAGGTTGTACTAATATATTCATAGTTTTTTAGGTATATTGTTAAGGATAATTAGTTAGTTGTATAGTTCCTTTTATCCTGCAAACTCGTCTAACATATCCAAAGATGGTACAAAGAAAAGTGTCCCTGTTTCGGCTGTGCTGAAATCTAAAAGACGGTCGTAATTACCAGCGGGATTGCCTATAAACATATTAGTAAGCATCTTTTCTACGGTGCTAAACGTATTGGCATAGCAGATGAAGTAAGTGCCCATTTGGTGACTTACGGGGTCGTGGAAAGGCATATTGTCTCTCACTACTTTCAAATCATCGCCTACATTGGCAAGTGCTGAGTGTGCATTGGTAGGCTTGGTATCCTCGTCCATTTCTATGTCCATTTCTTTGCTACGCCCTATTACTTTTTCTTGTTCGCTAACGGGGAGCGCACGCCAAGCGTTCATATCGTGCACGTATTTTTGTACGAATAGGTAACTTCCTCCTTGGTAATCGGGGTCTTCATCACCTACTACCGCAAACTGTTCGCGTTCTGCGCCACGTGGATTTTCGGTACCGTCTACAAAGCCAATGATAGCACGTCCATCCCAATATCTAAAACCTTGTACGTTTACAATACAGTCGGCGATGGGTTGCATTACCTCGTTAATAGCAGTAGCCATATCGTAAGCCAAACTTTGGTTGTGTGCGCGGATATGAAAATGCAAGTCGCCTTCGGTGGCTACAGCAGTGTGTTTACTACCTTTGATAGGCTGAAAATCTTTGAGTTCTTTGGGGAGAGGTTTGGGTAACCCTAAAGTAAGCCACGCCCTATGGCTAATGCCTATGGTTACACTAGCGCGACCTTCGGGAAAGCGGTCGGCTACTGAGTTGTTGAGGTTGCCTACTAACCCACATACTTTTTCAAAAGTGCTGTTTAGCAGTTTTTTTGTTATATTCTTCTTAAATGCCCATACCAAAAATACAGTATTGTTATTTGGCAAATCAATTACATTTTGATAATTCATTATTTTTATTTGTTAGATGTTAGTAAATTAGCAAATTACCTTACGATTCTAGCTTGCCTATTGATAGACTCTTGGTGAATAGCTTTGAATACCTGAATAACAAACTCTTCACTGAGGTTGCGTTGTTCGCCTTCTAAAATCATTTTGCCGAGGATTTCGTGCCAACGGGTATTTTGCAAAATGGCTACGTTGTTGGCTTTTTTTAAAGTGCCAATCTCATCGGCGATATCCATTCGTTTTTTGAGTAAATCCAATAATTGTTCATCAATAATATCGATACGTGAACGCAAATTTCCCAGCTGACTCACATAATCTTCTTCAGAGGTAGAAGTTTTTCGAATACGTAAATCATTCATTATTTCAACAAGGCGCTCGGGGGTGACTTGCTGGGCAGCATCGCTCCACGCGGCATCAGGATTGCAGTGGGTTTCAATCATCAATCCCTCGAAATTGAGGTCGAGAGCTGTTTGTGATACATCGAATATCAAATCGCGTTTGCCGGTGATATGTGAAGGGTCGCAGATAATTGGCAAATTAGGGAATTTGTTTTGCAGTTCAATCACCAATTGCCATTCAGGAATATTGCGGTATTTGGTTTTTTCGTAAGTAGAGAAACCGCGGTGTATCACCCCTAAATTCTTAATACCCGCACGTTGCAGGCGTTCTAAAGCTCCTATCCACAAAGGAAGGTCGGGGTTTACGGGGTTTTTTACTAAGATAATCTTATCAGTACCTTCTAATTCATCGGCTATCTCTTGAATGATAAAAGGGCTCACGGTAGAGCGCGCACCTATCCACAACATATCGATATCGTGTTCTAAAGCGAGCTTTACGTGGTCTTTATTAGCTACTTCGGTCGCTGTTTTTAAGCCTGTTTCTTCTTTTACGCGTTGTAGCCATTGGAGTCCTAAGGCGCCTACACCTTCAAACATACCAGGGCGGGTACGAGGTTTCCAAATTCCGGCACGGAAGAAAGATACATCGGTATTTTTGAGGCTGTGCGCTATTTTTAGCACTTGTTCTTCGGTTTCGGCACTGCAAGGTCCCGCAATCACTACGGGGTGGTTGAGGTGCAAATCGTCTAACCACTTTCTGTTTTCTTTTGTTATTTCCATTGTATTATTAGGTGTCAGGAGTCAGGTTTCAGAGGTCAGGGGTCAGGTTTCAGAGTTTGGTTCTTTTTAAGCGTAGGGCATTGCTGATGACACTTACTGAGCTAAGGCTCATTGCTAAAGCTCCGAGCATAGGGGAGAGCAAAATGCCAAAGATAGGGTATAGCACTCCTGCAGCAACGGGGATACCTACAACGTTGTATACCAAAGCAAAAAATAGGTTTTCGTGTATGTTTTTCATTACTGCTTTGCTGAGTTTTTTAGCTTTTACAATACCATTTAAATCGCCT
Source organism: Capnocytophaga genosp. AHN8471 (assembly GCF_016806945.1). Lineage (NCBI taxonomy): Bacteria > Pseudomonadati > Bacteroidota > Flavobacteriia > Flavobacteriales > Flavobacteriaceae > Capnocytophaga > Capnocytophaga genosp. AHN8471. Next base: position 31,971 of record NZ_JAESPJ010000021.1, on the reverse strand, counting down.
TTTACTAAGGTGATTTCAGCACTTTCTATAGCAATATCAGTACCTGTACCCATTGCGATGCCTACGTTGGCTTGTGCCAAAGCAGGAGCATCGTTGATACCATCGCCTGCCATTGCTACGATTTTTCCTTCAGCTTGCAAACGCGCTACTTCAGCTTGTTTGTTTTGAGGGAGCATACCAGCTTTGTAGTTGCTGATGCCTATTTCTTTGGCAATAGCTGCAGCTGTAAGCGAATTATCGCCTGTGAGCATTACAATTTCTACTCCCAAGTCTTGCAACTCTTGTAAGGCTTGAACAGTAGAGGTTTTTACTCTATCGGTGATGGTTACTACCCCAATGATTTCTTTTTCTATGGCGAGAAGTGAAACGGTTTTTCCTGCTGCTTGCGCTGTTTTTACCACAGTTTGTATTTCTTCAGATAAAGGAGCACCGATTTCTTCCATCAATCGTTCATTGCCAAAGAAATAATTTTTTTCTTCGTAAGAGGCTTTTACCCCTCTGCCCGCCAAGGCTTCAAAGTTAGTAAAGGGTAGGGGAGTAGCACCTTGTGCTTGAGTGTATGCATTGGTAGCTTTTGCTAAAGGGTGTTCACTGTGCTGATTGAGACTATAGAGCACTTGTAACAAGTCCTTTTCACTTCTGTTGCCAAAAGTAAATACTTCGCTCACACTGGGTTTCCCCTCAGTAAGTGTGCCTGTTTTGTCGATGACTAAAGTATTTACTTTGTTCATCACCTCTAAGGCTTCGGCATTGCGTATCAAAATACCGTGTTGCGCTCCTCTACCTACGCCTACCATTACCGACATAGGAGTTGCTAACCCCAGCGCACAAGGGCAGGCAATAATCAACACAGCAACCGCGTTGAGCAATGCATATATGTAAGCGTTTTCACCACCCAATACAGACCATACTATAAAAGTAAGTACCGAAATGGTGATAACAATAGGCACGAAATAGGAGGCTATCTTATCGGCTAAGTTTTGAATAGGTGCGCGACTACTGCTGGCTTGTTGTACCAATTGCACTATTTGAGAGAGCAGGGTGTCACTACCTACCTTTTCCGCTTTCATCACAAATGATTGAGCACCGTTGAGCGTACCTGCCGATACTTTACTGCCTACTCCTTTTTCAGCAGGAATGGGCTCTCCCGTAATCATACTCTCATCTATGCTTGCATTGCCTTCGGTAATTACACCATCAACGGGGATTTTCTCACCAGGTTTTACACGAAGCAAATCGCCTAAGGTTACTTCTTCTATAGAGACTCTTATTTCCTCGCCGTGAACAATTTTAGTAGCCTCATTAGGAGCTAAATTCAACAGTTTTTTGATAGCCCCTTGCGTACGACTGTGGGCATCGGCTTCAAGCACTTGTCCTAAAAGTACTAAGGTAAGGATAACAGTAGCCGCCTCAAAATACAAGTGTACTGAGCCGTGTTCTTTGAATTGTTCAGGGAAAATATCGGGGGCTAAGAGACCTACAACACTGAAAAGCCACGCTACGCCAGCGCCTATTCCGATGAGGGTAAACATATTGAAGCGCAAGGTGCGGATACTGCGCCAAGCCCTTTCAAAGAATACCCAACAGAAATAGAACACCACAGGCAAGGAGAGTGCAAACTGCACCCAATTCCACGCACTTACGGGCATTAACTCATACAGCGGATTGTTGTGCCACATTCCGATCATTGCGATGATAAAGATAGGGAGCGTAAAGGCTACAGCACCCCAAAAGTGGCGGCGTAACTTTTTGCGCTTTTGCTCTTCCGCACTTTCACCTTCAGGAGCCTCTGTGCTTACTTGTTCAACCAAATCCATACCACATACGGGGCAATCACCGGGGTGGTCGTAGGTTTTGTTGCCCTCGCAGTGCATAGGACAATAGAAAACGCCATTGCCTTTAACTTTTTTGGGAGACTCTTGGTGGTGATGATGTTGTTGAGCTCCTCCTACTTGCTCTACTAAATCCATACCACATATAGGACAATCACCAGGGTGATCGTAGGTTTTATCACCTTCGCAGTGCATAGGACAATAGAAAACACCAGAGCCTTCAGAATTTGAAGCCTGATGAATGCTATAATGAGTACCCTCTAAGGCTTTTTCAAGAGCTTCAAAAGGGATTTCTCTATCAGTTTCGACAGTAGCTTTTTTAGTAGCGAAATCTACGGTAACAGCTGTTACGCCTGCTACTTCAGAGAGCTTTTTTTGTATGGTATTGGCACAACCTGTGCACCCCATACCTTCTATATTGTATTCCATAAATTATAAATGTTAAAAAGTTATTTGTTTTACGCTGCAAAGATACAGCAAAACATCTACTTGGATATTACACAATTTTGTATTTAATTTGTAAGATTTTAAACCTCATCTAAAGACTTACGTTTGTTATCTTTTATCTGCTTGAAAAAGCTAGGGGTGAGTCCTGTAACTTTTTTAAACTGATTGCTTAAGTGCGCTACGCTTGAATAGTTGAGTTGATAAGCTATTTCACTAAGCGTCAGTTCGTCATATACTAAGAGTTCCTTTACTCTCTCAATCTTTTGAGCAATAAAGAATTTTTCAATAGTTCTGCCTTCTACCTCAGAAAACAAACGCGATAAAGCCCCGTAATCTCGACCTAATTCACTGCTGAGTATTTCAGAAAGGTTAAACGATAGTTTGTTGTCTTGGTTATGTATCAAATTGATAATGATAGATTTAATTTTTTCAATAACAACACTTTTCTTATCGTTCATCACCTCAAATCCTAAGGGTAAGAGAGCTTGTTTGATAGCTTGTATCTCATCAGAAGAAAGTTCCTGTGTAAAAGTAATTTCACCCAAATTGATGCTTTGTGGTGTTAAACCTAATGCTTTTAACTGTTCATCGAGTACTATTATACAACGATGGCAGACCATATTTTTTACAAATAACTTTGTCATATATTTCCTTTAAGGATTAAGATATTATAAAGTGCTTAAAAGTGATACCCAAAACCTATATTCATATAGATGGGATACATATCAAAAGTAATTGTTTTAAAGTCCTTTTTGAAAATATTGTTTGTTGTATAGGATAATTCAGCATTGATATTGAAATGCTTGAACGCCTGCCAAGAGCCTCCTATCAGTGTGCCCCAATGCCAATGGCGGAGATAATTGCTAAAATCATAAGAGGCTATCTGTCCGTTAGTGAAACTTACTTTCTCACCGATAGGACTACCTTCTCGTAAATAACCTTCGGTTACATAGCCTGAGAAATTGCCGTCCATACGGTAAGAAGCGAATATTCCCAAATGAATTTTCCAACGGCTTGCAAGGCGATAATTCACCGCTATAGGTAAGGTGATGAATGAACTTTTATAGACTGTATGCACATCGCCTGTCCAAAAACCAGCCACGTGGTTACCTTGTTCTATAATTTCCATTCCGTAGTTCTTTACATTTGCATCAGTTTCCATACCTTTTTCTTCTAAGCGCAAACCTGCTGAGATACCCCATTTAGGGGTGAGCCATTTGGTGGCAGTACCTTCAAAAGAGCCGTTGAATTTGGGGGCTGTACCCTTTTATTTTGCGAATTTCTTCAGGAAGGGGCGTAGGGCTTGCTCCCCCGATGTTTACGCCCGCTTTTAGCTCGTATTCCCAACCTTTTTCTTCTGATTGTACAAGCGTTTCAGTACGTTCATTTTGAGCGTATAACAAACTGCCGAATAGTATTAAACATACAACAAAAATATTTGTTTTCATAACCTGATTATTCATAGTGATCCCATTCCTTTAATATGATAGATCATTTTTAGTAACTATTGATGTTTAACGAAGAATGACAGCAAAAACTGTGCAAAAACCGCATTTAGCAACAAAAAAAGAGGTTAGCTTTTTTAGCTAACCTCTTAAATAATTTATTTTAGGAAAGACATTATTTAATATCTTCAGGATTTAGAGTGAAAGTTATTTTCTTTTGAGAGCAAGTGAGCATTCCGTTATAGAGTTTTTCTATTCGTTTGCCATTTACATAAATATCAACGTCATAAATGTTATTATAAACTTTTTGATTCATAAAGACTTTTGTAACACCTGCTTCTAATTCATAACTTTGACCTTTGAATTTTACAGTGCATTTCTTGTCGGTTTTGTTTTCAACAATCACTTGTCCGCGTTCAGCAGTAGTAAATTTTACGTTTTCAGTTTTATCACCGGTAAGTGTTATATTTCCTTTTTTATTGGTACCACAAGGGAGGGTAACTGTATAATTGTAAGTAGCCATTGCTAAAGGAATCATTACTCGTCCTTTATTATCAGTGTTTAAAGGAATATTATTGATATTTATACTAGCGTTTTCTATAGCTTCGTTTTCACTATCGGTAACTATAAAAGTAACGGTAACCTTTTTAGGAATGTTGATAGTAGCTTCTTTTAGAGAGCCATCGAGATCTACATCTACTGATAGATAAAAAGGCGCTTCTTCAGTGAGGATAAAAAAGTGATAATCGGTAATGTTTTTTTCTTCTGGAGTAAAAATGAAGCGTACAATTCCCTCATTATTGGTATTGCCTGTTAGTTCTACTTGTCCTGAAATATAGTCCTCATTGCCATTTGTTCTTTCAAGGAGATTTGTAATACTTTCAAACTTGAAAGAGCCACCAACACCATATACTTTTTTATTAGCAACGGGTTTGCCGTCTTGGGTTACTTTGATATTAACGGCAGCCTTACCGTCTTCTTTTTTCTTTTTAACGGTGAGGTTCACGGTGTTATCACCAGCGCGGATTTCTTTTTCAACCACATCGGATACTGGCATACCATTTTTCTCTAACACAAAGTAAAGGGTTTTACCAATGTGTTTATTTGCTTCAAACTTGGTATTGGCATTCTTTAAAGATACATTAGCTATCGTTTTAGGGTTTTGATTTGCGGGAGCGTCTGTAACTTTTAAGTTAATGCCATTCACTTCACCACTTACAATTACTTCCACTATAGCTGTTTGTGTAGTGTTAGTAGTTGTGCTTGTTTGGGTAGTGTTAGTAGTTGTGCCCGTTTGTGTAGTGACAGTGGTAGTACCAGTTCGGGTAGTGTTAGTGGTTGTTCCCGTTTGGTTAGTAGAGGTTTGAGTACCTACGGGAGCAGTAGTCTCGTCGTCCTTAGAACAACTTATCACAAAAAGAGTGAATAGGCAAAATATTGCCCAGAAAGAATAAATGTTTTTCATACTATCTATAAATTTAACGTTATTGGCGTTGTTTTTTTTCGGGACAAAAGTATAACAAACTCACAATATGAGCAAATAAAAAATTAACTTTTTTTTAAAATTTTTACAGCATAATTGTAAGTTTAAGTCAATCTTTTAGTTACGTTTTGTTAAAATTATTTTCTAAATCATTTCGATTCCAAGAAAGGGGAAAATTATTTTGAAGAGAAGTGTTTAAAAAGGAGTGTCTAAAAAAGTTTTTGTGAGGACGTTTACACGACGCCCTCACAAAATATGATTGATTATCAGTAGATTCACCTTGAGAAAATCATTGGATTTTGACGAAGTTTTAGATAAAATTGTTTAGAAGTGATACCCAAAACCTATATTCATATAGATAGGATACATATCAAAAGTAATTGTTTTAAAGTCCTTTTTAAAGATATTATTCATTCCGTAGGTGAGTTCAGCATTGATATTGAAATGCTTGAACGCTTGCCAAGAGCCTCCTATCAGTGTGCCCCAATGCCAATGGCGGAGATGATTGCTAAAATCATAAGAGGCTATCTGTCCGTTAGTGAAACTTACTTTCTCACCGATAGGACTACCTTCTCGCAAATAACCTTCGGTTACATAGCCTGAGAAATTGCCGTCCATACGATAAGAAACGAATGTACCTAAGCGCAGTTTCCAACGATTGGCAAGGCGATAGTTCAGTGATATGGGCAGGGTAACAAATGAACTTTTGTAAGTAGTATGTACATCACCCGTCCAATAGCCCGCCACGTGGTTACCTTGTTCTATAATCTCCATTCCGTAGTTCTTTACATTTGCATCGGTTTCCATACCCTTTTCTTCCAATCGTAAGCTAGCTGAGATACCCCATTTAGGAGTAAGCCATTTGGTTACAGTCCCCTCAAATGAGCCATTAAACTTTGGGCTATATCCCTTTATCTTGCGTATTTCTTTAGGGAGTGGTATTGGGCTTGCACCTCCTATATTTACGCCAGCTTTTAGCTCGTATTCCCAACCTTTTTCTTCTGATTGTACAAGCGTTTCAGTACGTTCGTTTTGCGCGTATGAAAAACAGCTCAATAGCATTAAGCATATAATAACGATATTCTTTTTCATAACTTCATTATTCATAAGACAATTGCATTTCATCTACATAAAGAGTACTACCTACGGCTGCTGTAAAATCAGCGCCTTTTTCACTGGAACTAAGTACTATAGCGAGACTATACTTTCCTTCTTTTAGTTTTTTAGTATCGATAGAGCGACCTTTTATTGTTTTAAAAGGAATAGAGAACTGTACCCAATTATCGGTTTCTCTCTTGTCGGTTAGTTGTGCCATTAACACTATATTATTGTGCGTTTTGATGTTAGTGCCATCTAAATGAGGCACTTGAGAAGTTACCTCGTAGAACACTGCATAAATATCACATTTGTCTTTTTGGTTAGGTATTACATTGCCGTTTTTATCGGTAAGTTTTTCACCAGCTTTGTATTTGTAATATCCTGAGAGATGGGTAGGTTTTCTTTTGAAAGGAATCCCGAAATGGGTAGATTTTGCAGGGGTGAACAAATTTATTTCAAAACTTCCTGTGAAGAGATTACCAGCTGCGATAGGAGCACCAAAAGTTTTTCCTAAGACCCCTGTGCTTTGCGTTACGAGTTTCACGCATTTCCCTCTGTATCCACTCTCACTCTGACTTGTAGGGAACTCATCGGGTTTAGCATTACTGTTGGTAAATTTAAAACCTGCATTTCCGCTACTCCAAGCGATTTCTTGTCCGCTTACTGAGGTATCGTAAAAAGTGTAGTAACCATCAGTAATACGAGCGTTTTCGAAGTGATAGTGAGCGATAATTTCGTCAGTAAGACAACTCACTTTATAAGTTTTCTGCCAATTACCGTCCTCAGAGGTTACCACATAAGTTTGAGGGGTAGAAAAATTGCGTGCTGTACCACTGGTAGGACTGATAGTTGCCCCTTGTGTAAGGGTAAAGCGAGGTGCGAGGTTTTTTACGTTATCCAAAGAGTTTACATAGAGTTTTACCTCAGTGTTTTGGATTATGGGCTCACGAATGAGCAGATTGCCGTCGACCTCACAGGTTAGGATATCGGCTTCGGCATTTGGGGCTTCGCTTTTGATACAGCTTTGCAATGTGAATAGCGAGGCTGTAATGATAAAAAAGTTTTGAAGTTTCATATTTTATTGAGTGTTGAACTAAACAGATCGCAAAGGTATGAAAGAATTAACAAATTAGCAAATTAGCAAATTGTTTACGTTTGTTAAAACGAAACGAATGGAAAAATCGCTATCATTTTTTGTTCATTTTTTGTTAAAAATAATCAATCACTTTATTTACAGCATTTTAAATTTTTACACTTATGCTTTAGTATCAAAAAATAGCCACAAATTTGATAGTGTTTGACCGGTTTTTGATAGTGGTTTGCTTTCTTTTGACCTACCTTTGCCACCGAAAATTAATCGAAAAAAACATACCAATATGATGAGTAGAAAAATAAACAAACGTATTTTACTATCGCTTTTGCTCTGTAACTTTTCGGGTGCTCTTTTCGCCCAAGAGGTAAAAGGAGTGGTAAAAGCAAAAGCCGATAACAGCCCTATGATGGGTGTAACGGTGATGGTGAAAAACAAAACAGTAGGAGCATCTACTGATTTTGACGGGAATTATACCCTTCATCCCGTCGCTGCCACCGATAGTTTGGTCTTTTCATATATTGGCTACAAAACCCAAACTGTAGCTGTGAAAGGACGAAAGAATATAAGTGTGACCTTAGAAGAAGAAGTAACTGCCTTAGAAGGTGTTACCATATCGGTAGGGTATCGCGCTGAACGCAAAACCGACCTTACAGGGGCAGTATCGGTAGTAAAGGTAAACGAAATGATGTCTACCTCCGAGAACAACCCTATGAAAGCTCTCCAAGGTCGTGTAGCAGGGATGCAAGTAACTGATAACGGAGGTCCTGCAGGGAAGGCAACCATTCGTATTCGCGGTATCGGTACGCTCAACAACAACGACCCTCTTTATATTATTGACGGAGTACCTACCCAAGGCGGTATGCACGAACTAAACTCTAACGATATAGAGAGCATACAAGTATTGCGAGATGCTTCGGCTGCTAGTATCTACGGGTCGCGTGCTGCTAATGGGGTGATTGTTATTACCACTAAAAAAGGTAAGAAAGGTGTGCTAAAAGTGGATTTCGACCATTATACTACCATATCGATGTTTCACTCACGTATGAAAATGCTCAATTCCAACGAGTACGCACAAGTGCTTTGGAAAGCGGCGGTGAATCGAGGCAACAACCCTAACCAAAACCCATTGGGCATTCACTATGATTACACTACCGATGCTAACGGGCACGCTACCCTCAACAATTTGTATTACCCACGCGAGTATTTTGATAAAACAGGTAGCCCTATGTTACCTTCTAATACCGATTGGTTCAAAGAAATCACCCGTATGGGGGTAACCGAATCGTACAACCTTTCAGTTACTAATGGTACTGAAAAGGGGAATTACTTCCTCTCTTTGGGCTATTACAACAACGATGGTATGGTAAAGAATACTGATTTCTCTCGTCTTTCAGCTCGTATCAATACTGATTACAAGCTCTTTGGCGATGTGGTAACCATAGGTGAAAATTTCACCGTAAACCGTACCAGCGAGGTAGAACAACCGCACCAAATCACCGAATCGGCAATGATAGCGGTACCTTTTATTCCAGTACGCACTACCGATGGCAAACACTGGGGCGGACCTGTAAACGGATTGCCCGATCGTCAGAACCCTGCACGCCTTGTAGCCGATAATAAGGATAATCGCTACAATTATTGGCGTATGTTTGGAAATGCCTTTGTGAATATCCAGCCTATCAAAGGATTGAATGTGCGTTCTAACTTTGGTATAGACTATGGCAACTTCTATAAACGTGTGCTCAACCGTTCGTATGTTTCAGGATTTATGGAAGAAGGCAAAGAAAAAACTTTCTCTCAACTCGAGCAAGCTCACTGGACAAAATGGAACTGGGCTAATACTGCTACCTACGACTTTGAGCTCGGCAAGAGTCGTTTTGAAACCCTTGCAGGGATGGAGATGTACTCACAGAACGACCTTAATTTTGCTATTAAGGGGAATAACCTCGCGGTAGAAACACCTGAATATATGTGGCCTTCATTGGCAACTGGGGGTGTGAGTGGTAGTGGTTCAACTACGGGCTACAAGTTGCTCTCTTTCTTTGGAAAAATCAACTACGCTTTCGATAATAAATACCTTGCTTCAGTAACCCTCCGCCACGATGGTTCTTCACGTTTTGCCAAAGATAATCGCTGGGGTACTTTCCCTGCGTTCAACTTAGGATGGCGCATCTCTCAAGAGTCCTTTATGGAGAAAATCAACCATACAGTTTCCGACCTCAAATTGCGTTTCGGTTGGGGACAAAACGGTAACCAAGATATCAACAACTACGCTATCTACGACATCTTCGACCCTTACTATGGGGTAACAGGCGACTTTATATGGAACGGTATCTGGAAAACCTCTTACGACCTCGACGGCAAGGGCTCAGGACAATTAGCTTCAGGTTTCCGTCGTACACGTCTTGGTAACAAAAACCTCAAATGGGAAACCACTACCCAAACTAACTTTGGTATCGATTTCGGTTTCTTCGATAATAGCTTGTATGGCTCAGCCGAATACTATATCAAGAAAACTAAAGACATCTTGGTAGAACCTCCTTATGCAGGTATCAAAGGAGAAGGCGCTTACCAATGGGTAAATGGTGCTGCTGTTGAGAATAAAGGTTTAGAAGTATCAGTGGGCTATCGCAATGAAACTAAAGGCGGACTCAAATATGATATCAATGCTAATGTCGCTACCAACAAGAATAAAATTACAGAGCTCCCTACTTCAGTAATCAACTCTTATGGTGGTAATGGTAAATGGGACAATGGTTTAGGTCGCCCTATAGGCTCTAACAACTTCTATGGCTATGTAGCCGATGGCATTTTTAAAACTCAAGAAGAAGTAGATCATCATCCTATACAAAACGGTAAGGGTATCGGTCGTATCCGCTACCGCGATTTGAACAACGATGGCAAAATCGATGAAGACGACCGCACTTGGATAGGCAATCCACAACCCGATTTTATCTATGGTCTTAACCTCAATTTAGAGTATAAAAACTTCGATTTCACTGCTTTCTTCCAAGGCGTACAGAACGTAGATGTGGTGTCTAACGTGAAACGCCACACCGATTTCTGGAGTGTGCAAGATACGTATGGTAACAAAGGTCGCCGTTTGCTCGATGCTTTCGACCCCGTTACCAACCCTGATTCTGATATTCCAAGTGTATCAAGCGTAGACGACAACAACGAAGGACGTATGTCTACTTACTATGTAGAAAATGGTTCATACCTCAAACTTCGCAACGTACAATTGGGCTATACCTTGCCTAAAGAACTATCTGAAAAGATAAAACTCAGCAAGTTGCGCTTGTATGTAAGTGGTCAGAACCTATGGACGCTCAAAAGCAAATCGTTCACTGGTAAAGACCCTGAAAATCCTAACTACGGCTATCCTATCCCAATTACCTTTACGATGGGACTCAATGCTAGTTTTTAGTCCACTAAAAATAACAGACAAATGAAAAAGATAATATATACCACCGCGATATGTGCAGCGCTTTTTACAACAAGCTGCAGTTTTTTAGACGATAATCCACAAGGGATTATGAGTGAGAAAGAGGCAATCTCTAAAGCCGATGGACTTGCAACCGCTGCCTATGCTGCTTTAGGTAACGACCACTACGATACACCTTTTAGCCTTTGGATATATGGCAACGTACGCGCCGACGATGCCTATAAAGGCGGTCAGGATGTGAGTGATATTCAAGTGTTTCACTTCTACGAGATAGCTCAAAATATCGACCCTACTTATGCGGAAGCTGATAAGTTCTGGTTTATGTGTTACCAAGCTGTTTCGCGTACCAATACCGCATTGAAAGCACTACAACAAGCATCGGATACCGAAGTGCCTAACCGCCAATCACGCATAGGCGAAATGTACTTTTTGCGCGGACACTTCTACTTTATTCTTAAAACCATTTTTGGGCATATACCTTTCGTAGACGAAAACACTCCTGATAGTGCCTACGAAACTACCCCTAACACCTTGCCTAACGATGAACAATGGCAAAAGATAGCTGCCGATTTTAAGAAAGCTTACGACCTATTGCCTGCCACTCAAGCACAAAAAGGGAGAGCAACCAAAGGGGCAGCAGCGGCTTACCTCGCTAAAACTTACTTGTACAAGGCCTATCGCCAAAGTGAAAACAACAGCGTAACTAGTATCAACAGCCAAGATTTACAAGAAGTGCTCACCTATACCAGCGCTGTGTTAGGCTCTACTTACGGTTTGGAAGACGACTTTGCCTTCAACTTCCTTCCTGGGGGCTATGAGAATGGTAAAGAGTCGCTCTTTGCTGTGCAATACTCAGTAGACGATGGTACTCAATACGGAAGTCTCAACTGGGGTGATGTACTCTCTACACCACAAAAGTTAGGCTGCTGTGACTTCCACAAACCGAGTCAGAATTTGGTAAACGCCTTCAAAACAGTGAATGGATTGCCCGATTTTGATAACTTCAACAACAACGATTACAATGCGGCTAACGATAAAGCCGACCCTCGTTTGTTCCACACCGTTGCCTTACCTGGCTTGCCTTATAAGTACAACACCGAGTTGATTTACAAGAACGACTGGAATCGCAATAGCAATGTGTACGGCTTCTATGCCTCCCTCAAAGAGAATGTAGACCCTTCTTGCTCTTGCTTCCGCAATATCAACCCTTTCCGCGGTAATTCTAAGAACCGTATCGTAATACGTTATGCCGATGTACTCCTGATGCGCGCTGAAGCCCTTATCGAGCTCAACCGTAGCAACGAAGCCTTGCCACTTATCAATCAAGTACGCCAACGTGCCAAACAAAGTACTTCTATGATTCCTTATGCTACCAATGCTAATATTGCCTTATACCAAGATGGCGTAAATATCACTTGGAATCAAGAAAACGCACGCAAAGCACTCCGTTGGGAACGCCGTTTAGAGTTTGCTATGGAAGGCAGTCGCTTCTTCGACCTTGTGCGTTGGGGTATCGCTGACCAAGTGCTCAACGACTATTTTACTAAAGAGAAAACACGTCGCCCAGCAATATTTAGCAGTGCTTATTTCACTAAAAACAAGAATGAGTACATCCCTATTCCACAAAACCAAATAGGGTATGTAAAAGGTATTTACAAACAAAATGCAGGATTCTAATATGAAAACAACAGTACACAAACTCGCCCTCGGGATGGCAGCTTTGCTCGGCTTGTTTAGCTGCGACGAGAAACACGAAGGCGAACTTATCAACGATAAAGAGGCTAAAATCAATGCCTTCCAAGCCAATGGTATCGATGGAATTATCGACGAGGAGAAACAAACCATTACCGTTTACGCTCCTTGGTCGGCTACGCTTACCAATATGTCCACCTCCCTCAGCTTGCCCGAGGGAGCTACCTCAGTGCCTAAAGGTGCTACAGGAGTAGATTTGAGTAAAGGTGCCAAGTATCGCATCTTTAATGGTAACCTCTATTGGGATTATACCGTTACCGCTCAGTACCCTAAGATAGAGAACTTTGTTATCGGGAAATACAAAGCTACTATCGACCACAGTACGGGTAAAATAAGTGTGAAATACCCCAAAGGAGAAGCAGTAACAGCGCTAACTCCTACTTTTAGCACTACCCCTAATGCTACTGTAAGCCCTGCTTCGGGAGTTGCCCAAAACTTTACTCAAAGCGTTACTTACACTATGAACTACCGTGGTGAGAGTTTTGCGTATAATGTAGAGATTATACCTACCAATTTTGCGCCTATTGCCTTTGTAGGTACAGCTAAGAGTGCTTCTGCTATCGCCAATGAAGACGAGAAAGCTGCCTACACTTGGCTTGCCGAAAACTACGACACCGCCAAATACATCTCGTTTAGTGACATCAAAGAAGGCAAAGTTAATCTCAACGACTACAAAGTGATTTGGTGGCATTGGGATAACAACAAAGAGTTGCCTGCTGAAGCCAAAGCAGATGCTGTTGTGAACAAGATGAAACAATTCTATGCTGCTGGAGGTTCGTTCTTATTGTCTTCTTGGGCTGTACAGTACGTAGTCGATTTAGGTATCGCCTTAGACGGCAAAGTGGTAAATAATATGTGGGGAGAAGGCAACAGTCCATTTGCAATTGGTGATGACTGGGGTATTTGCTATAAAGGCAACGAAAGCCACCCCCTTTTCAAAGGATTGACTAAGAAAACAGGTTCTAACGATGTCGCCTTCTTACTCTCTAGAGGGGTAAAAGCCAAAGCACATAATGCCTTATGGAACTTTGAGTGGGGTGATTATGCCAATAATGTAGCAGGCTGGCAAACTGCCAGTGGTGCTAAGTTATTAGCAAGTTTCCACTGGAATGATGCTATGAACCGCGCAGCGATTTTTGAATATATCAAACGTGGCAATGCAGGTCGCACCATTTGTATAGGTATTGAAGGCTACGACTGGTATAACGAAGATAATTCACCTGCTAATACCTACAAAAGCAATATCGAATTGCTTACTGCCAACGCTTTAGAATATTTAGCAAATTAATAAATAAAGATGATGAAAAGAACACTTACATTAGCGCTTTGCGCTACCGCCCTAATAGCTTGTGAAAAAAAAGAATATTGTAGTAACGACCCTAATGCGGCTCCCGATGCCGCTACTTGTTATGCCGTACAAGATTACGGTCGTACTTATAAACATTTCTTCCAGCCCAAAAATGCGTGGGTAGGCGACCCTATGCCGTTCTACGATAACGGTAAGTTCCATATCTTTTACCTATACGACCAACGTCCAGCACCTGCAACCTTCCACCCTTGGTATAGTGCTACCACTACCGATTTGGTAAATTATACTGATAATGGTGAAGCAATCGCTTGTGGTGCTGATGGTTCGCACGAAGATGCCCTCGGTACAGGTTCAGTATTCAAAGATGGGAATACCTATTACGCTTTCTACACAGGGCATAACGGCGATTTAGACCCCAAAGAAATCATCTATTGGGCTACCTCTACCGACTTGAAAACGTGGACAAAGGATACACAACATTCCTTCCGTGCCCCCGACGGCTATGACCGCAATGAGTTTCGCGACCCTATTGTATTTAAAGAAGGAAATGCCTACAAGATGCTCCTCAGCACCCGTGCCGATATAGGAAGCGGTGTGTGGAAAGCTGTTGTAGCTCAATTCACCTCTACCGACCTTAAGAACTGGACGAAAGACCCGAATACTCCTTTCTTTTATACTGACCCTTCTGCCTTTATGGTAGAGTGTCCCGATGTGTTTACACAAGGAAACTACCAATATTTGATATTCTCTAACATCGAAGAAAGCGTACGCCGTGTGCAATACAGATACCGTCGCGTAGGAAGCACAGATTGGATAACCCCTGCACAACAAGATTTAGACGACCGTGTGTTCTATGCCGGAAAAACCGCTACCGACGGCACTCACCGCTATATATGGGGGTGGAATCCGTCACGTATCAACTACGAAGATAACGCCGCCTACCACTGGGGAGGTTCATTGGCAGTGCACGAGCTCACTCAAAACGCCGATGGAACCCTTAACGTGAAAATGCCCACTGCTTTTGATAGCAAGCAAGCCATATCTGCCTCACTTGGCAATATAGCCTTAGACAACAATAACCGTGTGTTCGACCGCCTTGGCACTGGGTTTAACAAGATAGTTGCCAAAATAAAAGCCAATACCGCCACCGAGTTTGGGGTGATGTTTGGTGCTTGTGGTAACCTTTATGAAACCTACCGCGTAACGCTTAATCTCAACAAAGGAGAGTTGCAACTCAACCGCGTGATTAGAGACGGAGGCACTGCTACCATCAATAGCATAAAACTCCCCACGAACGCCAACAAGGAATACACTGTGAAAATAGTGCAAGAAGGCTCAGCAGCAGCAATCTATGTGAACGATGTAGTAGCCCTTTCTATCCGTTGCTACAAGATGAACCAAAACCCTTGGGGAATCTTTGCTAACGGAACAGCCAACTTCCAATTCTAAGAATTGAAGAATTCGCAACGTTTTCTAAAATTCGTTATTAATTTCTTAAGTATTGATTAAGTGGACACTATGTGGTTATTAAGTGGTGCTAAGCAATAGAAAACCCATTGAAAAAAACGCAATATTTTATCTAAAACATTGCGAAAAACGCAAAAAGAATTATTCTTTCATTACTTTATAAATTGTGGTATACATAAACTTTGTCAAAGTCCATAGACTTTGACAAAGTCTATACCCCATAAATTTGTAAAAACCAAATAAAATAACTACATTTGCCACACCAAAAAAATAGAATAAACAAACCCCCATCACCTTTGCAGCTTGCCCCTCTCCTTGGGAGTAGTCTCTGAATACTTGCAAGAGAGTATGTGATGAACGGGGTGAGGATTTAAATAAAAGTATATGAATAACAAACTAATAGCAGGATTAGGAGTCTTAACGCTCACTGCCTGCCAGCAAAACACCGATGACCTCATTATCGAGGACTTCGAATCAGGCACTTATGCCAATTGGGCGGTAGAAGGCGACGCCTTTGGCGCGACTCCCGCCACCGGTAGCTATACCGGTCAGCAGCCCGTAACAGGCTTTGAAGGCAAGCACCTTGCCAATAGCTTCAACAATGGCGACGACTCTCGTGGAGCACTAACCTCCAAAGAGTTCACCATCGAGCGCGATTACATCAACTTCCTCATAGGAGGAGGCACACACCCCGATACCTATATCGAGCTATTAGTCGACGGAAAAAGCGTGCTACAAACGCGTTCCCTCTACGAAACCGAAACCCTACAATGGCTCACTTGGGATGTCAAAGCCTATAAAAACAAGAAAGCTACTATCCGCATTGTCGATAACCAACGCGGCGGTTGGGGGCACATCCTTATAGACCAAATCGAACAAGGCAACAAACAAAAAAGCGTTTTTATGACTGATTACACCCGTACCTTTGAAGCCAAAGACAAGTACCTGCTCATCCCTATCGAAGACCAAGCAGTTGAAAACAAAGTTCAACTCTCGGTAGAAGGTGACCCCGTAGGCGAGCCAATGACCATCCGTATCGCCCAAAACAAAATCGACTACTGGGTGCCTATCGCTATCGAGGCGTACAAAGGCAAGAAAGTAACCCTTACTTTCGCAGTAGCCAAAACTACCGATATGGGCTTAGCCGAAATCAAACAGTCGGCTGAATATAACTTCAACTACAACGAAAAATACCGTCCGCTATACCACTTCACCCCTCAATACGGCTGGATGAACGACCCTAACGGAATGGTATACCTCGACGGAGTGTTTCACCTCTTCTATCAATACAACCCTTACGGAGCGCGCTGGGGCAATATGCACTGGGGTCATACTGTTTCCAAAGACTTGGTGAATTGGGAATACAAGCCTTTTGTATTAGCCCCCGATAAGTTAGGAGCGATTTTCTCAGGCAGTGCTGTGATTGACCACGATAACACAGCCGGCTTTGGCAAAGGCGCTATGGTGGCAATTTTCACTTCAGCAGGCGAACGCCAAACACAATCTATCGCTTATAGTCTCGATGGCGGAAAAACCTTCACCAAATACGAAGGCAACCCCGTACTCACCGATGCCAATATCATCGACTTCCGCGACCCGAAAGTATTTTGGCACGCGCCCTCTAAACAATGGGTGATGAGCCTTGCCACTACCCAAACGATTACCTTCTACGGTTCTAAGAACCTCAAAGAATGGACACGCCTCAGTGAGTTTGGAGAAGGTTTAGGCGGACACGGCGGTGTGTGGGAATGCCCCGATCTCTTCCCGCTTACTTACGAAGGAAAAACCAAATGGGTGCTCTTCGTGAGTATCAACCCAGGTGGGCCTAACGGCGGAAGTGCTACTCAGTACTTCATTGGTAATTTTGATGGCAAAACTTTCACCCCCGATACTATGAACTATCCACTTTGGTTAGACTACGGACGCGATAATTATGCAGGTGTAACGTGGAGTAATGTCCCCGCCACCGATGGTCGTCGCCTCTTCATAGGCTGGATGAGCAACTGGGATTACGCCAATGAAACCCCTACTCAAAATTTCCGTAGCGCGATGACTGTTGCCCGCGCTTTGCGTTTAGTGAATAATGGCGAGCATTTGGTAGTAGCCAGTGAGCCCGTAAAAGAGTTGGAGAGTTTACGTCGTGAAGCGGTACTCTTAGGTGATAAAACACGTACCAACACCTCCGATGCTATAACTTTTGAAAACTTCTTGCCCAATAATCAAGGAGCTTATGAACTCACTTTCACGGTAACCCCTAACGAAACCGATACTTTCTCATTCGCTCTCGAGAATACCAAAGGTGAAACTATCAAATACCTATTTGATGGCGCTAATAAAACTCTATCGGTAGACCGCAGTAAGAGCAGTGTAGCTTTCAATGCCAATTTTGCTGAAACGCCTATCAAAGCCCCAATGGTAGCTAAGAAAAGCTATACCGTACGCTTGTTAGTAGACAAAGCCTCAACCGAGCTCTTTGTGAACAACGGCGAAGTAGTACAAACCAATGCGGTATTCCCTACCGAAGTGTACAATACTCTCCGCTTCAATACCAGCAAAGGTACCCTCACCCTTAAAAATGTAACTGTCTATAAATTGAAATAAATTATGCAACAAAATAATAACTATTTAAAGTATTTATTGCCTGTACTCCTATCATTCTTCTGTATGGGCTTCGTAGACCTTGTAGGCGCAGCCTCTAACTTTGTAAAAGACGATTTTGGCTTGACCGAAACCACCGCCAAAGCGCTCCCTGCAATGGTATTCTTTTGGTTTCTGCTTTTCTCAGTGCCCACAGGCGTACTGATGAGCAAAATAGGTCGTCGTAAAACCGTACTCCTCAGCTTGGTGATTACTATCTTAGCGATGGTAGTGCCCTTTATCAGCTACAATTATACCACTATGCTGGTAGCTTTCTCCTTGCTTGGTATTGGTAACACACTGATGCAAGTATCGCTAAACCCACTAATGTCAGCCATAGTAAAAGGCGACAAACTCGCCAGTTCACTCACTTTTGGTCAGTTTATCAAGGCAATAGCCTCGTTTTCTGCCCCCTTGCTAATGAGTTTCTGCTTTGATAAATTCAATGATTGGCGATTCTTCTTCCTGCTCTTTGTAGCTATCTCGGTAGTAACCCTCTTGTGGCTGGGTGCTACTCATATTGAAGAGGAGAAAAACGACAGCAAGAACGCCACCTTTGCCGAGTGTTTTGCACTGCTTGCTAACCCTTATGTACTCTTGTGTTTCATAGGTATTATGTGCCACGTAGGGATAGACGTAGGAGTCAATGCCTCGGCACCTACAATCTTTATGGAACGTTTAGGGCTTACCACTACCCAAGCCTCTTTTGCCACCAGCTGGTATTTCTTATTTCGTACCATAGGATGTTTGTCAGGAGCTTATATTCTCACCAAAGTATCAGCTAAGAGTTTCTTTACCCTCAGTGTGCTTTGTATGGTAGCTTCAATGGCGATACTGTTCTTTTTCAGTGATAAGACAATGCTCTACACCGCTATTGCTTTGGTAGGTTTTGGCAACTCCAATGTATTCTCAATCATTTTCTCGCAAGCCCTCTTGCAGAACCCTACTAAGAAAAACGAAGTATCAGGCTTGATGATTATGGGGCTCTTTGGTGGTACTATCTTCCCTTTTGCAATGGGCTTAGCCTCCGATGCGATGAGTGGCTCACAGATAGGAGCCCTTATTGTCCTCAGCATAGGAGTATTATATCTGTTGCTAATGAGCACTCGACTCAAAGCAAATGCTAACACTTAGTCGTTAGAGAGCCCTACAAATTGTATAATTCGGATTAGTCAGAAAGGTTTGATGACTGATAGTATTTATTACTATTAGTAGGAAATCTCAAAAAGAATTTATAACTTTGTACGCTGAAAAAGAATTAACAACAACACTCTCGCCTCCTTCCCCCCAAGGGAAGGGCAGAGGATAATATACAATACAATGAAAAATACAGTAGTAGGATTGGGAGAAATCCTTTGGGATGTCTTCCCTGAAAGAAAAGTATTAGGCGGTGCGCCCGCTAATTTCGCTTACCACGTGTCGCAATTTGGCTTCAATGGCTATGCTGTGAGTGCCATTGGAGGCGACCTCCTTGGTAAGGAAATACTAAAAAGTTTAGAAGAAAAAGAACTCAACTACATCATTGAGAAGACTGATTTCCCCACAGGTACCGTAAAAGTACAGTTGGACGGTCGCGGGGTGCCTACCTATGAGATTAGCGAAAATGTAGCGTGGGACAATATTCCATTCTCTTCGCGTATTGAGAACTTAGCAAAGAACACTAATACCGTGTGCTTCGGGTCGTTAGCACAGCGCAGTGAAATATCGCGTGCCACTATCCACAAGTTCTTAGATTTAATGCCTGCCGAGAGTTTAAAAGTATTCGATATCAACTTTCGCTTGAAATATTTCAGCAAAGAGGTAATCGCCGATTCGTTAGACAAGGCAACCGCATTAAAAATCAACGATGAGGAGATTGTGAAAGTAGCTGAAATGTTCAATTTGCAAGGAACTGATGAAGAGGTATGTAAGCGCCTATTGGAGAAATACAATCTCAAATTCCTTATCTTAACACAAGGTACACGAGGTAGTTATGTGTTTACGCCTAATGAGAAATCGTTCTTAGGTACGCCTAAGGTTACCATCGCCGATACGGTAGGAGCTGGCGACTCGTTCACGGCTGCCTTTGTAGCCTCTTACCTCAATGGTCGCAGTATTGCCCAATCGCATCAATTGGCGGTAGAAGTATCGGCTTACGTATGTCAGCAACACGGTGCGATGCCTCGCCTTGCCGATGCTCATTTGGAGTTGTTTAGATAAAATGACTTTTAGGAAGTATCATATACTTTTTTTATATTTCGCTCTCTTTGCTTGCCTTGCTTGCCAAAGGGAGCGAAATCCCCGCTATGTGATAGGGGTGTCGCAGTGCAGTGAAGACCTTTGGCGACAAACGATGAACGAGGAGCTAAAACGCGAAGTAGCCTTTTACCAAGCCAATACTGAGCTACTGATTCGCAGTGTGAAAGACGATACTCCTAAGCAAATTGCCGATATAGAGTGGTTTATAGAGCAAAAGGTAGATGTGCTCGTCGTTTCGCCTAACGAGTCGGAAGCGTGTACACCAGTTATTGAAAAGGCTTACCAGCAGGGTATTCCCGTGATTTTGGTAGATAGGAAAATCGCTACTGAGAGTTATACTGCCTATGTAGGAGCTAACAATTACCAAATAGGCAAAGAAGCGGGACACTATGCGATAGGTATTCTCAAAGGCAAAGGCAATATAGCCGAAGTGCGTGGTACCAAAGGCTCAACTTCCGATGCGGAACGCCATAAAGGCTTTGTAGATGCCCTTAAGAACGCTCCTGAGGTGCGAATAGTAGCCGAGACCTGGGGCAACTTCCTCAAAGCAGATGCCAAAGTGCAAATGCAACAACTTTTTCAGCAACACCCCAATATCGACCTTGTGTTTGCGATGAACGACCCAATGGCAGCGGCTACTCACGAAGCAGCGATGCAATTCAACGGTAAGATACCCTTTATCATAGGGGTAGATGCGCTACAACAAGAAGGAATTAGCAATATAGAGAACAACGTGCAAGACGCGTCGTTTATCTATCCTACGGGAGGTGAAAAGGTTATTGACCTTGCAATGAAAATACTCCATAAACAACCTTTTGAGCGCGAGAATATCCTAAATACCACTGTGGTGGACAAGAGTAACGTGCGTATTTTACAGTTGCAAACAGAGCAAATTGCTCAAAAACAAGCTAAGATAGAGGATATCAATCAGCAGCTGAGTGAGAGCCTTATTCAGCATACTACTCAGCGCACACTCTTCTACATTTCTATTACTGCCATTGTGTTGATTACCATATTTTTGGCAATAGCTATCAGAGCATATCGCACCAAGAGTCGTGCAAATAATCTGTTAGAAAAACAAAATGAAGAAATCAAACGTCAGGCTACCGAATTGCAACAACAAAAAGAACGCTTAGAGGAAATCTCGGCGCAATTAGAAGAGGCGACCCAAGCCAAATTACTCTTCTTTACCAATATTTCTCACGAGTTCAAAACGCCGTTGTCGCTTATCTTAGGACCTGTGCAAACGCTTTTAGCTCACAATTCACTCCCCAAAGAAGAACAAGACTTGTTATTCCTCATCAAAAAGAACAGCAACCGACTTTTGCATCTCATTTCCGAAGTAATTGAGTTCCGCAGTTATGAGAATGGCAAGATGCAAATGTACTTCACTAAGGGCAATCTAAAACGGTTTCTTACTGAACTCAATTCTTTTTTTAGTGACCGTATCAAACAAAAGAAACTCAACTTTCAGTTTCTTGCCGAAGATACTTCTTTTGAAATGGCTTTCGATAAGGAAAAAGTGGAGAAAATCTACTTCAACTTGCTTTCTAATGCACTGAAATTTACACCTCAAGGTGGAAGTATCACCGTGTCGTTAGAAAAAGAAGACCTCCCTCTACCTCCTTCCAAAGGAGAAGTAGCTGTGCTACGTGTGTTCAATAGCGGTTCATATATTCCGAAAGACAAACAAAGTGAGGTGTTTGAGCACTTCTACAAAATAAATCCCGATAGCGAAGGTTCGGGTATAGGTTTGGCATTGGTGCAAGCCTTAGTTGCCTTACACAACGGTACCATCAGCGTAGAGAGTACAGAAGGGGAGGGGACAACCTTCGTCATTCGTCTGCCTTTCACTCAAGAACAAGTATCGGTAAAAGCGGTATACGACAGCAATTACATAGAAACTCATCTCGACTTATTGCCTTCGTTGCCCGCACCTACCGAGAAACTCAAACTACCTACGGCTTCTCCAACGGCTTCGGAGAAACCTACTGTACTGATTGTGGAAGACAACGAGGATATGCGTCAGTTTATTCGATATATCCTCAGTGATGACTATAACCTTATCGAAGCTGAAAACGGTGAAGAAGGCTTTGAAGTAGCTAAAAAATACCTCCCCGATGTAGTAATCAGCGATGTGATGATGCCTAAGACTGATGGCTTCGATTTGTGTCAGTTGATAAAAACTAACGTGGCTACTAATCATATTCCCGTGATTTTGCTCACTGCTTATGCGTTAGACGAGCAAAAGCAAGTAGGTTTTGAGAGTGGTGCCGATGCCTATATTGCGAAACCTTTCAACATAAAATTACTGAAAACACGGGTGCGCAAGCTCATAGAAAACCGTAAGAAGATACGTGAGAGTTTTAGTAATTTCCTCTTGAACGAAACCAAACAAGAGACTTTAGGCAAAGTAGAACAACAATTTATCACCGATTTTACCCAGTATGTTGAAAACTCTATCGCCAACCCCGAATTGAATATAGACGAAATTGCCGATGCCTTAGGTTTGTCGCGCTCTAATCTATACCGCAAAATCAAATCCCTCACCGACTATTCGCCCAACGAACTTATTCGTACCATACGAGTAAAATACGCCAAACAATTGCTCAACAGCAAAGCCAAGAGCATCTCGGAAGTCGCTTATGAAGTAGGCTTCTCCTCACCATCTTATTTTGCTAAATGCTTTAAAGATTTTTACAACGAAAGTCCAACAGAGTACTTGGAACGAATTAGGTAATAACTTTTATATTAAATTCGTCTAATCTAAAAAATATTTTCTTTACAGAAGTTTAAAAGCATTTATAAAAATATTTCCCATATTTTCTTGCACTTTTCATTTCTTATTCCTACCTTTGTGCCGGTTATTACCAAACTTACTAAACAATGTTAAAGTATCTTCTCTTCTTTTTTGGTACTTTAAGTATCTACGCTCAAAAAGAGTACTGTTTTCAGTACGATAGCGCTGGCAACCAGCGCCGTGCGCTCTTGTGTCTCAATGCAACCGATGAAGCTACTGATGAAGAAATTTTTGATGAACTCCCTGATAATCTCAAATCTTCAAATAGCGATAACTCAAAAGTACAGCTATATGGTGTGCCTAACCCCGCTACCGACCAGATAGGAGTCTATTGGCAACACAGCGAAAATGGAACACTCACGCATTTAGCAATCTTCACCCTCAACGGACAGTTAATGCAACAAATTGATAACCTCCCACCTACAGAACCTTACCATATCAATATCTCCACTTGGTCAGCAGGCTATTACTTTATGGTGGCTACATTCTCGGATGGTAGCAAGAAAATCTTTAAAATTGTAAAAAAATAACAATACCTATATTACTGTGAAACGCTTTTTATTCCTCATAACACTTTTTTATTCTCTTAACTTTACAGCTCAAGAGGTTTATCCTTTACAACCTATTGAGCGTACTTCGTTTTATGCTGAACCTTTAGATGAACCTATTGATACCGAATTACCCTCAGGGAGTATTACAGCACGAGAAAGTGGAGCAAATACAATTGGTTTGACTACAGGCGAATTGAGTGTATCGGGTAGTGGTGCAGCAGTCTATACAGTACCTATTGCCGTACCTCAAGGTATTGGAGGTGTAGCACCTACCTTAGCACTTACCTATAATAGCCAAAGTGGTAATGGAATAGCAGGCTATGGCTGGCATCTCGCAGGCTTATCAGTAATAAGTCGCGTAGGTAGTACAATGTACCACAACGGCAAGATTACTGAGGTAAACCTCACTAATACCGACCAGTTTGCCTTAGACGGACAGCGATTGATACTCAAAGAAGGTACCCACGGTGAGAGTGGAGCACTCTACGAAACAGAGACTTTTTCACAACTGCGTATCAAAGCAGTAGGTAGAAGCAAAAATCCAGCTTTTGGACCCGATTACTTCGAGGTGCTCTATCCCGATGGCTCTAAAGCCTATTATGGCAAAGATAACAACAGCCAGTCGCCTATGGAATATGCCATAAGCTACTGGGAGAATGCGCAAGGAGTGAGCATACGATATTTTTATACTATAGAAAATAATCACCTTCGCATTGAACATATTGAATATGGCTACAATACAAAAATTGAGTTTAAATATGATAATCGTACACGTCCTGAAGTTGCCTACATAGGAGGTATGGAATTTACAAATGGGAAAATACTATCACAGATTAATGTAATAGATAATAATCTTCCTTATAGAAACTATAAACTTAGTTATAATACTAATAGTTTGGAGTATAACCGATTAACTTCAATACAAGAAAAAGTAGGAGAAGAAGAATACTCCCCCATAGAGTTTAAATATTGGGATACAAAAGGCTCTGATCCTAACAAGAAAATCTTAAATCGTATTTCTACCATAGAAACTTCTTTTGGAAAAGTAAATGCTCTAAATACAGCTACTATTCCTATAGATCTCAATGCAGATAACTTCACTGATTTTATTTTATATCCTACTATAAAAGAAAAAAATAGAAAAGAACTTATTTTCTTTGATAACTTTAGTCAAGATACTATAAGTACTATAGCACAAACGACTACAGTTCCTAAATTTGATAATATTTTTCCAGTAAAAATGCTTACCAAAGATGGACATTTGTATAAAGCACAAGGGTTTGTAATGGCCACTCAAGATTTTAAAAAAATTATCCTAAAAGTTTGTAAACGAGGAGCTAATTCTATTATTGTTGAAGATACTAAAGAGTGGAATTTGCCTACTTATTGGGATGAAAGAGCTTATTATCAAGGAATATTAGACAATAGAGAGGCTTCATTACCTAATCCTCCTGAAAAACAATACAGAGAAAATCCGAACTATCAATTACTCTCAGGAGATTTTGATGGTGATGGTCTTACTGAATTGTTAGGAGTTGAGTTTGCTTTTGCTTATGAGAAATGCCATATAATGAAACGTGAATGTTTATGCGAATTACAGGAAAAAGGGAAAGGTATTTATCTCATAGATTTAGATAGGCGTAAAGAGAAAAACTACATTTATGGTATTGGTTATATAGGAGATCTTTTGAGAACTGATTTACTTTGGACGATGGATGTGAACGGCAATGGTAAAACAGACCTTGTACGTGTTACCAAAGGAGCTATTTACATTTATGAAATGAATGATAATAAAGAATTGAAACTTATCAACGAACATCGTAGCTCCAATATTTATATAGATGAGATACATCCTATAGCAGGAGACTTCAACGGGGATGGTAAAATAGATTTTTTACTTCCTACCGAAAATAAAAGTAATAAGTTTGAAGTATTGCTTAATGCTGGTATTCGTTTTTTATCTATTGACCAACATTTTACATTTAACTTTAAAAAACAAAATGAAGAAATGATTCCTATTAGGGGAAAATTTCCGATTCTCTATCAGAAAGTTATCAATAATTATAGTTTTATTCCTATAGATTTCAACAATGATGGAAAAACAGATATTGTACAATTTCACTCTGTAATAGCGAAAAATAAATACGATATTACCAATGGTGTAGAGAATAGTCGTAAGATAGTAGTATTTACTAATATCCAAAAAGGTAGGGAGATAACCTTTAGTGAAGGCGAGGTGAAAATTTTAGAAGAAGGAAATACCCCTCATATTATATTTTCATCTCCTGATGAGCGGGATAGAGTAACTGATATTTCTCTATTTTCAGGAGATAAAATACAAACACTTTCTTTACGAGAAAACAATAGGGAAGATGTATTGGTTAGAAATGTAATCAATGGTGGTGTTAGGCAGACTATTGCTTATAAAAATATGGCAACTTTGCTGAACTTAGATAGAGAAAAGGGAACTTACTATTGGGTTTCTACTTATCCTGATGAGTTATATCCATACACTACACTTCCTAATATGCAATCTGTGCGGCTGGTTTCTCAGTTAGAACGTGAAGGCATAGGAGTACCTAAGGCAATCCAGCGTTATGTTTATTACAATGCTATCACTCATACACAAGGATTAGGTTTTCTTGGATTTAAAGCGATAGGAAAAACCAATTGGTTTCAACTTAATAAGGAGTATGACCAAGTACTTTTTTCTTTTAAAGAAATGAACCCTCTACTTAGAGGAGCTTTAATCAATGAGTATATTGTAGATAAACAATGGTTTCTACCTACCTATATCATTCGTAATATACCTTTCAAAAAAACCACCTACCAATACACCCATACCCTCAGTCCTAATAAAGTCTTTAAACTTCAGCTTACTCAACAAACCTCCGAAGACAAACTTTCAGGACTGACGACTACCAATAATTTCACTTATGATACCGATGGGAACCTTACCGAACAACGTACCCAAACCGACGGTTATAGCCAAAGTACGCGCATAAGTTATTTGCCTAAAAGCGAAGCTCCATATTTTATAGGCTTACCTCAGCAGAAAGAGACCACCACCACTTTGGCAGGCGATAGTTTTAGCACTGCCGAAACTTTTGCTTACGACAAAGGCTTACTCACTACCCATAAAACCCAAGGCAATGGTACAGGGTGGCGCACTACTTCTTATGATTATGATGAGTATGGCAACGTAACCGAGCAAACCGCCACTGCTGAAAACGGTGAGCAACGCACCGAACGCTATACCTATGACCCTACCCATCGATTGGTTACCTCCCATACCGACCACGAAGGACAAGTAACTAAGTTCGCTTATAACAACAAAGGTTTCTTAGAACGCGAAACCTCTCCATTAGGGCAAACTACTCTTTATGCCTATGACCTTTGGGGCAGACCTATCCAAACAACAGATTTCTTAGGTAAGAAAACTACAACACATTATGAATTTAACGGAAGTATTTTTAAAACCATTACCGAAAACGAAGAAGGTACTTATAGTGCAGAGAGTTATAACACTTTAGGTTGGTTGTTAGAAAAAGAAAGCAACGATGCTTTCAACAACCATTATGTAGTTAGCTACGAGTACAACGGCATAGGGCAACAAGTAGCTGTAAGTACACCTCACCTTGCAGGAGGTGCTTCTCAAAAGGTGAAGAGGACAGAATACGATGTGTATGGGCGACCTACCACTATTACGAGTCCCGAAGGCAAAGTAACTCACTTCACTTACGACAAGCTCAAAACCACTGCCGATGACGGTCAGCAACAAATTGTAAGCACTCGCGATGCCCAAGGTAACATCGTAGAACACCAAGATACAGGTGGTACTGTGCGCTATACCTACTTTGCCAATGGTAGCTTAAAAACAGCCGACTATGGAGGAGCCATACAAAAGATAACCCAAGACGGCTGGGGTCGCAAAACGAGCCTCACCGACCCTTCAGCAGGGCGCTACACCTATCAATACGATGCTTGGGGCAACCTCACTGAAGAAACTACCCCTAAAGGAAAAACTACCTTCAACTATGCACAAGGTACCGATCGCCTGAGTGAAAAACATATCACAGGCGATTATACCGATATGCGCATACGCTACACCTATAACGCCGACAAACTGCTCACCCAAATAGACAACCAAAACAAAGACGGCAATAACGACAGTTACCGATATGAGTATAACGGATTCAAACAATTGGTTCAAACTACCGAAACCAACCCGCAAGCAGTATTCACTAAAAACTATACTTATGATGCCTTTGGACGTGTGCAACAAGAAACCACTACCGCCCAAACTGCAGGCAAACGCGCGAGTGCTGTGGTGCAATACCGCTACCAAAATGGCGAACTTGTGGAGATGAAGGACGATAAGGGGATAACTCTTTGGAAACTGACTGCAAGTAATGAATACGGACAGCCATTGAGCCTCTACAAAGGCAAAACCAAAGAACTTTTAGACTACAACAGTCATTTCCCTAAAACACAAACCGTACAAAGGGAAGATACCCCACTAAACGTATTGCAATACGATTTCAACCCACAACGAGGACTACTCAATCATCGTACTTATAGTTTTTTTAACCAAAAAGAAGAATTTGCGTATGATACCACCGACCGCCTCACTCGTTGGGGTAATGCCACCCACCAATACGACGAACGCGGAAGGATCACAGAGAATAGTGCGATGGGTACCTACGAATACGCCCAACACAGCTACCAACAACAAAAACTCACCACCAATGAAGCAGGTGAGACGTATTTAGAAAAATACCCACTACCCACTGTAAAGTATAACGCTTTTAAAGCTCCGGAGCAGATATACGTAAAGGACAAAGAGCGAATAAGCTATGAATATAACGCCTTTGGCGAACGTTCACATTGCTATTACGGTAATGCCGAAGTAGAAAAAGCCAAACGCCCACTGCTAAAACACTACAGCCACGACGGTAGTACAGAAATCGTATGTAACAAGACTGATAACAGCACCAAGTTTATACTTTACTTAGGCGGTGATGCCTATAGTGCCCCTGCAATACACATCTCAAACGATGAAGCTTCAAAACTCTATTACTTACATAGAGATTATTTAGGCTCTATAGTAATGCTCACCGATGAGAACGGCAACATCGCTGAAAGACGCCATTTTGACCCTTGGGGACAACCCATAAAAGTAGAAGACGGCGCAGGCAATACCTTAGACAAACTTACCCTATTAGACCGTGGTTTTACAGGACACGAACACCTGCAAACGGTAGGCTTGATACATATGAACGGGCGGTTATACGACCCAGCGCTACACCGCTTCTTACAACCCGATAACTTTGTACAAGACCCTTTTAACACCCAAAACTTTAATAGATATGGCTATTGTTTGAATAATCCACTGGTGTATGTAGATGAGAATGGAGAATTTATTATAACAGCTATTATAGTAGGTGCTATAGTAGGCGCTGTAGTAGGTGCTTATATAGGAGGTTCTCAAGCCAATGGTACATACAATCCTTTTAGGTGGGATTATAGTAGCGGAAATACTTGGCTTGGTATAGGTGGAGGAGCTCTGATAGGCGGA
Source organism: Capnocytophaga genosp. AHN8471 (assembly GCF_016806945.1). Lineage (NCBI taxonomy): Bacteria > Pseudomonadati > Bacteroidota > Flavobacteriia > Flavobacteriales > Flavobacteriaceae > Capnocytophaga > Capnocytophaga genosp. AHN8471. The sequence continues at coordinate 2,796 of NZ_JAESPJ010000021.1, read as the reverse complement.
GTCTCAGGAGCAGCTGCTACTTATGTAGGAGGATTAGCGGCAACAGGATTAGCTACTTATGGAATTACTGGTGGAATAGTAGGAGGAGCAGCTGTAGGAGCAGCTAGTGGAATAGTAGGAGGAGCAATAAGTGGTGGTTTTATGTCTTTATTACCTGGAGGAAATGGTAAGTTTTGGAGTAGTGCTGGTTGGGGAGCTTTGTCTGGTTTTGTAGGAGGAGCTATATTAGGAGGAGCTACGGGAGCTCTTACCACCCCTAAAGGGCATAATATTTGGACAGGACGAGAAATTCCTCAACCTGTTCAAACTTTAGAAACAACACCAATGGGTGTTCATTTAGATGTAGAAAATAACATAACAGGTAATTTAGAACTAAAAGCTCCAACTTCAGTATCTTTAGAAATACAACAACCTAAGTTAATTCCTATAAGACCTCTTGATGAAAATCTTAAACTTTTAACTCCTGGACTTAAATTAGCTGATAATAAATTGGCTCAACACGCTTATCAATGGGGAATTGGAGAGAAAGGGATAGCCTTAACAAAGACTCAATTAGGTGCAATGAGAAAAATAGCTAATTATATTTATAAAAATGCAAGTACAATACGTCAGGGAACTTGGGGTAATCCTGATTCTGGAGGTTTTTATAATGCATTATTTTATTCTAATGGACGACATGTTATTGTTACAAGGTCAGATGGGACAATGATCACAATATTAAAAAATGCTACTGGTAATAAACATTTTAATAACGCTACAACTATATGGCAACGATAGAACAAATAAAAGACTATAAAATATGCAATATAATAGAAGTAACTTTAGAAGGAATACTTTTAGAATTGCATTTAAACCTCAAACACTTGGACAGTGAAAAATCTATTAGTATCTTGGCTTCTGATGTGGGAGAAACATTGCTTTTTTCAATAGGGAATTATTGGAAAGATAAGAACAATATTAAATATGAAGCATATACTATACAAAGAATAGGTAGTGATTCCTCTTTATCAAAATTAATAGGAGATAAAATTACAAATATTGAGTTTGGCATAGGAAAAACTCTTTATACAGAAGAGCAAGTAATCTATTACATTATGTTGCAAACAAACGATAGTAAATGTCTATTCTTTAATAATGGTGATGAATGCGCCTATTCATTAGATAAAATAAATAAAATTTTAGCCGATGATATCTATGGTTACAAATGGGAAGAGATTCCTCCTTATTTAATTTAAAAGAGAATTTTTACTATGGTTTTTATTTGAACTGAAAAGAATGTGGTAGCTATGAGATGTACGCTTTCAGCACAAGGAGATATTATTCACGTAAAATCAAAATTATGATGACAGACAGGAAACAGTTACTTTTAGACTTAATTCTTTTAAGAGGTAAGCCCCAAGATATAAAAAAAAGAACTTTCTAAATATTCTTGGGATAGTGTGTCTTCTATTGTCAAAATAGATACCCCAGCTGGCGCGAGCTTGTAGCTCGTGCCTACTATAAATAGAGCTTGTAGCTCATACGATTACGATCCCCGATGGGGTAATGCCATCCACCAATACGACGAACGCGGTCGCATTACCGAAAACAGTGCCATAGGTACCTACGAATACACACGTAATGGCTACCAACAACAAAAGCTCACTACCAACGAATCAGGCGAGACATATTTAGAAAAACACCCACTACCCACTGTAAGGTACAACGCTTTCAAAGCTCCTGAACAGATATATGTAAAGGATAAAGAGCGAATAAGCTATGAATATAACGCTTTTGGCGAACGTTCACACTGTTATTACGGTAATGCTGAAGTAGAGAAAGCCAAACGCCCAATGCATAAACACTACAGCCACGACGGTAGTGTAGAAATCGTATGTAACAAAACCGATAACAGCACCAAGTTTATACTTTACTTAGGCGGTGATGCCTATAGTGCCCCTGCTATACTCATTTCGGATGGTGAAGTGCAAAAGCTCTATTACTTACATAGAGATTACTTAGGTTCTATAGTAATGCTCACCGATGAGAACGGCAATATAGCCGAGCGTAGACACTTTGACCCTTGGGGACAACCCATAAAAGTAGAAGATGGAGCGGGAAAAGTGTTACAAGGTTTAACTTTATTAGATAGAGGTTTTACGGGACACGAACACCTGCAAACCGTAGGGCTTATCAATATGAATGCTCGTTTGTACGACCCTGTTTTACATCGTTTCTTACAACCCGATAACTTTGTACAAGACCCTTTTAATACTCAGAATTTTAATAGGTATGGCTATTGTTTGAATAACCCACTGGTATATGTAGACCAAAATGGAGAGTTTTGGCATTTAATCATAGGTGCTGTTATTGGTGGAATTATTAATTGGACTACACACGGAGCTAAGTTTTCAGCCCAAGGATTAGGATATTTTGGTGTTGGAGCACTCGCAGGAGCATTAAGTGCAGGTGTAATGGGTGGTACATCATCTGCATTAGCTGGTGGTGCTTTTAGTGCAGGATTTTTGGGATCCTCTTCTGCGGCTGCTGTATCCTCAAGTTTCTTTTCAGGTGCAGTTATAGGAGCTGCTTCTGGTCTCACAGGGGGAATAACCTCTGGAATAGGTAATAGTTTAGTCTCAGGTCAAAATATTGGACAAGCACTAAAAAATGGAATTAACGATGGATTAACAGGGGCTGCTTTCGGAGCTATAACAGGTGGTATAGCTGGTGGTATTGATGCTGTAATTGATGGAAGAAACTTTTGGAGAGGAGATAGAAAAATACTTGATGTAGGTTTGCCTATCCCCCAAGTAA
>NZ_JAESPJ010000020.1:0-99037 GCF_016806945.1 Capnocytophaga genosp. AHN8471 | reverse complement strand
CCGCAAGTTACCCCGCAAGTCAAAGAACTTTTAAAGGTATTTGAGGGTTTACATAACAGAGAAGAAATTCAAAATCGTTTAGAATTGGCTGATAGGAAATATTTTAGAGTGAACTATCTCAACCCTGCCATAGAACAAGGTTTTGTAGCTCTTACCATTCCTGATAAACCCACAAGTAGCAAGCAACAATACTACCTTACTGATAAAGGCAAGGAATTTTTAAAAACATTAAAATAACCCTTAAAAAATGAAGATAAAACGAGATGAATCGCGTTGTTATGCTGCTGTCATCACCGAAGATGGTCAGTGGCAAAAAGGCGAAGAATACTTCTTAGAAGACTATACCGAAACCCTCATTTACAATGAGCAAGGTAAACTTATAGACGCTTGTTATGGCGAGGAATACCACTTCCTCTTTACCTACGACTCTCACGGCAACCTCCTGAGCTCTCACCTCTACGACCCTGAAGATGAAGAGCTAACCGACTGCTGGGAGGAAAAACAATACCGCTATAACGACCTACATCAGCAAGTAGAGTGTGTTATTTACGAAGATGGCAAATGGAAAAAAACTGTTACTTTCGAATACGATGCGCACGGCAATAACATAAGTCAGCACTCCCGCACAGCCGATGCCGAATATCTCTTACAACTCCAATATGATACACAAGGCAGATGTATAGATCGTTGTCATACAAACATATCTACAGGAGAAAAGATTCTTCACGACTCTATTGAATTTCGTAGCGATACCGAAAAAGTCAATACCAATCTTTCAGCCAATGGCAAGCCTTTTATGTTTACCATAACTCGTTTTGATGAAAAAGGCAATGTAATTTATGTTGCCCATCAGGATATAGGTGACCCCAAACCTTATTCAATAACTGAAACTACTTTCGATGAGCATAACAACGAAATTTTCGAGCGAATTATCAACAAAGAAGGCGAAGTCTATACTCGCAAATACACCTATCGCTATGATAATCACGGCAATTGGATAGAGAAACGCATCGAATACTCCAAACGTTATACCAACCTGATTGTAGAACGAACCATTGAATACGCTAATGAATAAGAAATACCCATTTGCTAATTATCTATATGACCTACGACGAATTTTACAACTGTATAGAACAGCTTCCTAAAGAAGTAACCAACAGAGATTTGGAAGCCTATCTTTCGGCTTTATATAGGATTGTAACTCCACACGAAAACACACCCTTCTCCCCTACTCTTTGCCTTGAACTGCTTAAGGAGGCATTTAGTGCAAAGACTGCCACTTATGAGGAGCAGTGGACAAGCATTCGCTCAATGCCCGAAGAGACTGAACATCTTTCCGACTTTGCTTATACCCAAGCAGTTATTCTCTTTCAGATAGCTGAACTCCACCGTATGAAAGACAAAGAACTTAATAACGAAATGCGTTCCTTTGGCATCACCTCCGAAACGGGCTATGATTGGTATAATTTCAACCCTTTAGACCTCTTGGAGTGTGGCGCACGAGGCTTATGTGATTATATAGGTGAAGATGAAACCATCCCTAACAATTGGCATTTTTTAGGACATTTATTAGATTTAGGAAGGTATTATGAATAATGAGCCAATTAACAAACTAATACTATGAAAAAAGAAGTAACCCTACAAGAATCCTTGATTACTGATTTGCGTACCCTTATCAATGAGGCACGCAACAAAGTAGCCCTAATTGTAAATACCGAAATCACGCTACTATATTGGCATATCGGTAAACGTATCAACGAAGAAGTGCTTGGAAATCAGCGCGCTGAGTACGGAAAACAAATTATGTCGACAGTGTCTACACAATTGACAGAAGAGTACGGCAAAGGTTTTAATGAGAAAAGCCTTCGCCGAATGATGCTTTTTGCAGAACTTTTCCCCGATTTTCAAATTGTCTCGACACTGTCGAGACAATTGAGTTGGTCTCATTTTGCAGAAATACTCTATACAAAGGACGAGCTTGCACGAGAATTTTATCTTACGATGGCTGCTTCTGAAAACTGGAGTATCAGAACTTTGCGCAATAAAATAGATAGTATGCTTTACGAGCGTACCGCTATCAGTAGTAAACCTGAGGAGGTTATCAAAACAGAATTGGCTAACCTGCGCGATAATGAGATACTCTCACCCGACTTGGTTTTCAAAAGCCCTTACTTTTTGGAATTTACAGGACTTAAAGGAGTATATAGTGAAAAGTCATTAGAGGACAGCTTGTTAGTACATATAGAGCACTTTATCCTAGAATTAGGTGTTGGTTTTACCTTTGTAGAACGCCAAAAACGTATGATTATAGACGGGGAAGATTTTTATCTTGATTTACTTTTCTACCACCGAAAACTCCGAAGATTGGTAGCTATTGAACTTAAATTAGGAAAGTTCAAAGCTGCTTACAAAGGGCAAATGGAATTATACCTCCGTTGGCTTGAAAAACACGAAATGGAAGCAGGCGAAGAGAGTCCTATTGGTTTATTATTATGTACTGAAGGGAGCGAAGAACAAATAGAACTATTGCAATTAGACCAAACAGGTATTCGTGTAGCTCAGTATATGACTGAACTCCCCTCACGAGCCCTTTTGCACCAGCAATTACAGAAAATAGTAACAGAGCATAAAGTTTATTTGTAGCATAAAAAAACATCCAATATGAACCTATTACAACAAATAGAACAGACTTATAACTTTCAGTACCCCAAACTATATCACCAGCTTTATGAGGATGGTATGCTCAATTGGGGACAATTTGGTCCTCGTTGGCGTGAACTTGAGTACCCTAAAATCAAAGATAATCCACCATTACTTTTAGAAGGGCGTATGGATTTTGAAATTTTAGAACTCTCTGAAATATCAGAAGAAATAGAATTCTTACATGGTACCAAAAGTTTTTATAAAATTAAACCTGAGTACCTCTTCATCCCTTTTGGAAAGAATGGAGCAGGCGACTATTATTGTTTATTTTACAATAAAGAAAATCCTCTCCCTGAACCTTGGGTGGTAGTATTTGCTCACGATTGGATTAATGTAGATGTCTTAGCCGATAGCTTTCAAAACTTTATCTTCTATGGATTGTTAGAATGCGTATTATGTATAGATGAACTACTTGCTGATGACGATTCTTTTTATACCGAAATAGCCAATATGTTCCGTACGCACCGTCCTTATTTAAGTGAGGAGCAAGCAAAAATAGTAGAAGATATTTATAAAAGAAAAACTTTTGCTTCTACCTACGTCTATACATTTAATGATAGGGAATACACCGAAAAATATATAGGATTACTTTCGCGAGAAGAGTTTGATACTTTGTGTAACAAGTTTATTCCCATTCCAAAAGAAGAAAAACAATTTGAATATAGCAATGACTAAAAAGAAAGCTAATATAATAGAAGAAAGCAACATTTTTGAACAAAGAAAAATTGATAGCTATAAAAGAGCGTTTCCCCAAAAAACCTTTTGCCCTCCATCATTGGTTAGAAGGAGCCGACTTTTATGGGGATGCTACAGATAGTATTGCTATATTAGACAAAGGCAGTCAATTAATATATGCTTCTTCTTCTAAAAGCTCTTTTGAAGCAATAGATAGCTTCTTAAAAGATATAGGGGAAGATATGTGAGAAATTAACATCAAACCTCAGCAATATGAACCCATTACAACATATAGAACAGACTTATAACTTTCAGTACCCGAAACTATATCATCAGCTTTATGAGAATGGAATGCTGAATATGGGCGCAAAATATCCATATCATTCTTATTGTCCTATAGAATACAAAAATGGTGATAGATTGCCTAATAAGGAGTGGTTAGAACAGGAGTATCCTAAACTAAAAGAGAACCCGCCTTTGTTTCTGTATGTAGATTGGTTTCAGGTACTCACCCCCTCACAACTCGCAAAAGAGTTTGAGTTTTTAAACCAACATTTAACACAATATCCTCAGAACCAAAAGTTCTTCTTCGCTCCCTTTGGAAGAGCTGTAGTGGATGACTATATGGTTTATTGTTTTTGTTATGACAAAGAAAAACCAACGCAAGAGCCAAGTGTAGTATTTATTAGAGAAGATGGAGAGGTGGATATCCTTTCAGCCAATTTGCAGAACTTTATCTTTTACCAATTAATAAAAAGGCTGGTAGCACATTTTCACGAAATCAGTTTTATCTGTTATGGTGATTTTTATGAAAATCTGCGTCAGACACTTCGCTCCCATCGCCCTTATTTAACAGAAGAACAAGCGAAGGTGTTAGAGGAAATTTACAAAAGAGAGATTAGAGAATATACTAAAAAACTTACATCTGGAGGCTGTTATACATTTCTTACCTTGCTACGCGAAGGAGAGGAAGAAACGTTACTAAATAAGTATAACCCACTGCCAAAAGAAACCATTTTATTGAAAACCCTTTAGTTTTTGAGTAATATATGACAAAATACCATACCTTAAATACTTTTAACAACCCTTTTCGCTATTATAGGGTGGTAGATATTGTCCCTTTTCAGGAGAAAATAGCTGTATTGCAATTTGCCTCAGCCGATGTCTCTAAAAAAATGGTGAAAAACGGAGTGTATGTAGATCGTTATATTCTTGTAGACATCTTTTCAGAAGATTTTACATCACAAAAACGACTTTCTTTCTTTTTTGAGGAAGAAGAAACTTGCTATAGTAGTGATGTATACTATTATTGGGAAGACGAACGACTTTTTATGCTCATTGAATACTATAAACTCGGCAACATTTTTGTAACCAATAAAGTATTTGAAATTACTGAAAATGAAGTGATAGAACAATCTTTCTGCGTTATCCCTCAAAACCGAGAATTCTCAATGATGCTAAAGTCTATTCTTTTGGAGATAAAGAAGTTTTTATGCAATCTCCCTTTATGATGACCTGCCGAGATAAACAGAACCAAAAAATACTTTGGAAATACAAACTCTCTGCTTATCTTTACACCGAAGTAGAGAATTATAACGATATCTTATATTTTGGTACGGCAGGCAAAGGAGGTTATTTTTATGGAATTTCACTGAATAACGGACAGACGGTATTTAGTTATAATACGGGACAAACAGTACGCTTTGTACGGAGTGGTGAACATATTATCATAAGTGATAAAAAACAAAAACCTATACTTATAAATGCCTTAACTGGAGAGATAATTCATTCATTAGATATTGGCAAATACACTATTGATTACGAGCAACAAATGCTTTGGTATAAAAATCGTTTTTATGGCATTGTTTGCAATAAGAAAAAAGACCTATCGGTGGTGTGTATCAATATATAAAAAGTAAATCAACAACAAAAAAATACTGATATTAAAAATTTGGCACACGTGTGTGCTGAATTGATAATGAGGAATGAGCCCCCTCTTACCTCTTATCTCTTACCTAAACAAAATGAACTTAGAAGAACTTAGAGAATATTGCCTTTCCTTGCCCCACGTTACTGAGGATATGCCTTTTGGCGAGGATATTTTAGTATTTCGGATTTGTAATCGTATTTTTGTGCTTACAAGTTTAGAATCAGTACCTTTGCGGGTGAGTCTCAAGTGCGACCCCGAGCGCGCGATAGAACTCCGCGAGCAGTACCCCGATAAGATTGTAGCAGGCTACCACCTCAACAAAAAACATTGGAATACTGTACTTTTAGAAGGCTTACCCCCTACCCTTATCAAGGAGATGATACAGCACTCTTACGACCAAGTACTTGCCAAAGTACCAAAGAAGGAAAGAGAAGCGTTAGGGGTGTAAACTCCGTAATCTTTCTTAGGATTGGGAATATCCGTGATAATTTAGAAAAACAACAAAAATTAATTAGAAATGAAAAAGAAAAAACTTTGGATACTTTTTATCATTACCACTTCGCTATATGCCTACTTGATGTTAGTAACCATACCGGCCCTTAAAGTAATGGCTGGAGGAATGGATATTTTAGATGTGCCTCCATTTTATGATGCTACTTACATTCAAGAGCTATTTAGGCGTTTAGGTGAAGAAGGTCGCCATTTCTATTTATACCGACAAATTCCTGTGGATATGATATATCCCGGTCTGTTTGCTATTACCTACTATCAACTGATACGTTTCTTTTTAGAAAAACTCAACCAAAGAAAGCTCCTTTTCTTATCATATTTCCCAATAATAGGAGGTATTTCTGATTATTCAGAAAATTTTAGTACCATTACAATGCTCACACACTATCCTGAAAACTTATGGATAGAGACCTTAGCGCCCTATTTTTCTCTTATGAAATGTATCTTTGTGGTACTTTCTTTGGTATTATTTTTTGTATTAGGAATTACAACATTCATAAAAACAAGAAAACAATAAAACAACCGCAATGAAAGAAACCCCAACTTTTACTTTTGGAGTACAAAACCTCCCCGATAAAGAATACCACCAATGGCTGATAGAAATCAAACAGCGATTTCAACAATCGCAAATCAAAACAGCCATAAAGGTGAATACTGCCCTTTTAGAGTTCTATTGGAGCTTGGGTAGTGATATAGTAAAAATGCAAACCGAAAAGGCTTGGGGTAGTGGCTTTATCAACCAACTGAGTTTGGATTTGAGAGAAGCCTTCCCTGAAGCTACTGGCTTTTCAGTTACTAATATCAAAAATATAAGGCATTGGTATTCATTTTATTATCAAGGGATTATAAAAAGCCCCCAACTTGGGGGCTTTTTAGAGATGCCTAAAAACTTTGGTTTAATCCCTTGGAAACATCATATGGAAATTATATGGAAATGTAAGACTGTTGAAAAGGCTCTATTCTATATCAAGCAGACGATCAGTCATAATTGGAGCAGGGTACAATTAGTGCATACTATTGAGAGTAACCTCTTTGAGCGACAAGGAAAAGCTATTAGCAATTTCGATACTCAATTGCCTATCCCTCAAGCTAATTTAGCTACCGAACTCCTCAAAGACCCTTATAATTTCGATTTTCTCTCTCTTGCCAAAGACTATACCGAACGAGAACTCGAAGAGGCTTTAATGCAAAATATTACCCGCTTTTTATTGGAATTAGGACAAGGTTTCGCCTTTGTAGGGAGACAAATGGAATTGCGTATGCCCGAAGGACAGAGTTTTTTCCCCGACCTTATTTTTTACCATATCCCAATGAAATGCTATGTAGTAGTAGAACTTAAAGTCACGCTTTTCATCCCTGAATACATCGGAAAATTAAATTTCTATGTAACTGCCGTTGATAAACTCTTGCGCGGAGAAGGTGACAATCCTACCATTGGACTACTCATCTGTAAAGATAAAGACGAATTATTAGTAGAATGGTCACTCACCGATGTAAACAAACCTTTAGGCATCGCCTCTTATCAGATCAAAGAAATCATCGATAACACTATCGCTGAATTTGAAAAAAACAAACTTAAAACCTCTTACAAATAGAATGACAAGAATTAAATTAACTTTTATCGTTTATGGCGATATGTTTGATATAGATGAGTTTTCCAAAATCATAAATATATCCCCTACTGAATTTGCTTACAAAGGTGATAAACTAAAATTTAGGATAAGTACAGAAACATTTTGGGAATATTCATTTAAAGATATTATATCTCTTTATGTAGAAGATAGTTTAAAGCCTCTTAAAAAAATTATAACCCAAAGAATTGAGGAGATATCTTCATTTATACAGAAAAACAATTTAAAATCTATAATGCGTTTTAAAGTTGAAACAAATAAAGAACCAGCACCAGCAATAGTTTTTGAAAACAATACTATCAATTTGCTAAGCAAACTAAACAGTTCTATTGATTTAGATTTGTACATCTATGATTGATATAAGTCACCAATTACAGAAAATGAAAGAATGTATAAAACTGCTACAAACTTAAAACCTTATAAACATAGAACAATTAACAAATGTTTAAAATTTAAAAATATAATTTTGCTCTTGTGAATTACAATATACTTGCCCCTCTATTAATAACTGTTTTGGCTTGGGCGTTTATACTCATTTGGTTTTCCAAGAAAAACAAACAAGAAAGGATGAAAAGGCAACAACTTTTAGCCCAGATAAAAGAACAACTCCCTATTCCCACATTCAAAGAGTTGTTACAAGCTTTAGAAGCCTTGAACTATAACCCTGCTCAGTGTTATTTTAAAACAAATACTTTTGAGCAAGGAAATGTAGTTGTGGGCAACACTTGCTTTCTGCAACGAGAAAACCAATGGGTGGTATGCCTTGCCGATACTCGTTGCTTCTGTGATGAACAGTCTTTTGATAGCGAACAAGAAGCCTGCGAAAACTTTGTATATAAATATTTTCTCCTTAGTAAAGAAGAAATTAATTGGTTAAAGCAATGAACACATCTAATTATACCACCAAGTTTGGCACTCTTGCTTTCTCACAAAAAGTGGGAGACGAGTATTTTTGGGAGGCTTCATATCAGTGGAAAAGTGATTTCTACAAAGAAACTTTACAGCTGCCTTTTTCTGTGTTTAGCAAAAGTAAAACCATCGCACCTGATACTATTGCTTTTATTGAACAAATCCTTATCAGTGCAGATAAGTTGGTAGCCAAGGCACTTTCTTATTTTCAAGAACAACTGCTGATATGCTCAGATGGCTTTCATCTTTCAGAAGAAGAAAAGCGATTGCTAAGCGTTCCCTTGCAAGAAGTTCCTTTTGAACGCCCGCAGTTTCTATTTTATGACAACAAAGAATGGATATTGCATTTTGCCGAAGGTGGTTTCAGCTTTTGCGAACCTTATGGCGTTTCTTTTCATTTTAAAGATGAAGAACCTATCCTAATAGAAAACTTAGAAGACGCTGAAGAAATATAATCAACTTACAATTAAAAACTTACAAAGAGGCTGTCCGAAAAGTCTAAAAATCGCTTTTGCATCATAAACTTTGTCAAAGTCCCAAAACTTTGACAAATCCTATAAATCTGATAATCAATCACTTTTAGTCACATTGTAAGGGCGTTTTGCAAACACCCCCACAAAATGAAACTTTTAGGACAGCTTTTTTAGAAACACATATAACATCGTATGAAAAAAATCGTATTCATCATTTTAGACAAGTTTGCCAATTGGGAACTGGCTTATCTTTCTGCTGCCCTTGGTGAAAAACAATTAGAGACAGCACAATACTCTGTTTTGTATGCTTCAATCGATAAAGAGGTAAAAACCTCCATCGGCAATCTCAAAGCCTTACCCGACCTTAGTATCTGCGAAATTCCCGAAGATATTTCGGCTCTTGTATTTATTGGGGCAGAAGGTTCGTGGCATAATCTTTCTAAGGAGCAAACCTCTCAGCTGGTAACCCTTGCTGAGAAGGTAAAATCTAATGGCAAAGTATTAGGAGCTATTTGTGATAGCGCACGCTTTTGTGCTGTGAATGGTTTGCTGAATGATGTGAAACATACCGCTAATACTTTTGATGAGATAAAAGATGCCGCGCTTTATACCAATGGCGAGAATTTCGTACTTACCGCCAATGAAGCCGTAACTGATCACAAGGTAGTAACTGCCAAGGGGGATAGTGCATTGCATTTTGCGGTAAGTGTACTGCGTGCTTTAGGCGATGTCCCCGAAGAGAATATACAGTTTTTCTATACCCTACACACCAAAGGCTTTCTCAAAGCTATACAAATGAACTAATTTGCTAATTATACTATGAAATATTTTAAAACCGAATGCAAAAACCTTTTCCTATCACCCAAACGGCTGTTTTACGTTTTGGTGTTCCCCTTGGTTATCTTTGGGTTCTTTGCGGCTATTTTCTACAAAGGAGTACCCCGCGACCTGCCTATGGCATATATCAATTACGACCAAAGTCAGCTGTCCGAAAACCTCTTGCGTATGCTCGATGCTACCCCAAACATCGACCTGAAAATCAAACTCACCGATGAACAAGAAGCCCAACGACTTATCCAGCAACAGCAGATAATGGGCTTTATCGTTATCCCTGCCGATTTTCAGCAGAAACTATTCAAAGGTGAAAACCAATCGGTGATTTGCTATACCAATAGTCAGTTTATGCTGGGGGCAAGTCTTATCCAAAAGGATTTCCAAACTACCATAGGGATGTTCTCAGCAGGCTTGGTGATGAAAAAGAAAATGCAAAAAGGGCAACAAACCGAGAAGGTACGTGCCGAAGCTCAAACCGTAAAGGTAGACGACCACGGATTATTTAACCCTTATGCTAACTATGCCTATTACCTGCTCACAGCACTCTTGCCGATGATGCTCCAAATGATTGTGATGATGGTAACGGTGTATGTATTAGGAATAGAATTCCGTTACCGCCAAGGGAAACAGTGGCTCAAAAAGGCAGGCGGCAGTCCGCTAAAAGCCTTGATAGGCAAACTCTTGCCTTATACTTTAGTGCTCCTCTTTGTCGCGTGGTGGATGAACTATCTCCTTTTTGGGCTTATAGGCGCACCCCTCCACATCCCGATGTTCAACGTAGTGCTTATCACTTTTGCTTTAGTCATCATTTATCAAATTATCGCGATTACACTCGTCTCTCTCCTGCCTAATTTTAGGTCAGCACTCACCATAGGCAGTGGTTTCACAGCGATAGCTTTCTCATTTGCCGCTTATACTTTTCCGATGGAAGGATTGCCAAAGAGTATGCAGTATTTAGCACAAATTTTCCCCTATGCTCATTTTATGAAATACTACGTAAATCGTGCGATCAAAGGGATACCTGTAGAGATGACGTGGCAACCCCTTTTAGCCTTATTGCTCTTCGGCTTATTGCTGATAGTTGCCTACCCTATGTTTGTAAAGAAAATAAAATCAGGAGGATATGAAACAATTTAGAAGTTATATATATCAAAGTTCAGCCGACTTCACCCGTGCAATGCTTTGGGAAGCCAAATACATATTCCGCGACAAAGCGGTGTTCTTTTCGTTTGTTATCGTAGCGGTAGTAGTCTCTTTCTTGTACACCTACCTCTATTCCGAAGAAACGCTACAAAAGCTCCCTATTGGAGTAGTTGATGAAGATAATACAGCGCAAAGTCGTCAGCTATTGCGTATGATAGATGCCAATAGTGGCGTGGCTATCTACAGCAGCTATCTCAACCTCAGCGAAGCAGAAAAGGCTTTTCAGCGCGAGCAAATACGCGGTATCGTAACCATTCCTAACGGTTTTGCACGCGACCTACAACGCGGGGAACAACCCGCCATATCAGTCTACGCCGATGCCTCGTATATGCTCTATTACAAGCAAATACTCACTGCAGCGAAACTCTCGGCTGCCTACCTCAATGCGGGCGTGGAAATGAAACGCTCTTCGGCACAAGGCAAGCTCCCTACCCAAGCACGTGAGGAAGCAATGCCTGTGAGTGCTAAAGTAGTGAGTTTGTACAACCCTTCATCGGGTTATGCTACTTTCTTGATTCCCATAGTGTTGGTGATTATTTTCCAAACTACCATTCTCACAGCAGTAGGCATTTTAGGAGGTACAATGCGCGAAGGTAACAAGCTACGCAAAATATACCCTAATTCGCATAACTTCTGGGGAGCACTACCTATTGTAATGGGTAAAGCTACTACCTATTTAGGATTTTCAACCGTAATTTTGCTCATTATCTTAGGAATTATAATGCCATTGTTTGGCATTCCAGTACGCAGTTCAATGCTCAGCACCTTGGTATTTATGATACCTTTTATCCTTTCGATAGTGTTTATGGGGCTTTGTCTGCTCAACTTTGTACGCCGCCGTGAAGATGCGATTATGCTCATTATGTACACCTCGTTGCCATCGGTAATGCTCACTGGCTTTTCGTGGCCCTCAGTAGCAATGCCACAATGGCTAAATATCTTTTCGTATATCGTGCCTACCACCTTAGGGGCAAAAGGATTTATTTCCATCACCCAAATGGGGGCTCACCTTACTACCATTATGCCTTATTGGCTGGGAATGTGGGGACTCTGTTTAGTGTATTTAGTATTAGCGACTTTCACCCTAAAGAAGGTTTTGAATAAGTAAGAGATAAAAGAAAAAGCTGCCTGAGCACAATGTTCAGACAGCTTTTTTAGTATCTCCTATAATTTGTCATTCCAAAAGAAAAAAGCTACTACCGATATAAAGATAATACAAAGTATATTCAGTACAAAACCAGCTTTCACCATATCCTTCTGACGCACTTTACCGGTACCATAAGCAATGGCATTAGGCGGAGTCGCAACGGGCAACATAAAGGCACAAGATGCTCCTAAACCTATGATGAGTGAAAGCCCTAACGGATTGAGCCCCATATTTTCGGCTACCGAAATGAAGATAGGTACCAATAGTGCTGCACTGGCGGTATTGCTGGTGAACTCGGTGAGAAAGATGATAAAAGTAGCCACCACAACTCCAATGACAAAGTAACTACTATCAGAAATAAGGAACTGCACCGACTCTACGAGTGCCTTGCTCGCTCCCGATTGAGTGAGGATTACACTTAATGAAAGTCCGCCACCGAAGAGCATTAGCACACCCCAATCGGTGTTTTCTTGTATTTGTTTCCATTCGGCAACGCCAAACAAACACACAAACACGGCAGCAATCATTGCTACCACAGCATCAAAATCTTTTATTTTTTCGATATGTAAGAAAGAAGTAATCACCTCATTGATTACATCGCCAAATATCCAGCAAAGGGCTGTAATTAAAAAGATGAGAATAGTGAGATACTGTTTAGTATTCAGCTTTTCAGTCATTGCTTCACTCTCTATCTTGATATTCAGCTTAGGGCGAAATACCACATACATTGCTCCAATCATCAGAGGGAACAAACCTAAAACTGTAGGCATACCATAGCGCAACCATTGGGCAAAAGTGATGTCCAATTGAGAAGCTACAATCGCATTAGGTGGGCTACCTACCAAAGTACCCATACCACCTATACTCGCGCTGTAAGCAATCCCCAATATCACAAAGGCATAGGTACCTTTATTAGTTTCATAGTCAATGTTTTTGAGCATTCCCATAGCCAAAGGGATAATCATCGCTGCTGTAGCGGTATTGCTAATCCCCATAGAGAGGACAGCGGTAACCAATAACAAAAGGAATACTGCTACCATAAAATTTCCTTTTGCCAAAGAAATCACCTTATGAGCGATATATTGGTCGAGTTTTTGAACACTTAAGGCTGTAGCAATAGCAAAACCACCAAAAAACAAGAAGATTGTAGGGTTTGCAAAAGCCTGTAGCGCACTTTTAGTATTCTCTAATCCTAAAAGTATTGCCAATACAGGCACTAAAAGTGCCGTGACAGTAATATGTAAGGCTTCAGTAAGCCATAAAATTGCTACAAAGGCAAGTAAAGCCAAACCTTTTTTAGTAGGTTCTTCATAAGGAAGAAACCAATAGAGCAAGAGCCCTATCGCTAATGCGATGGCTATAATAACAGAACGTTTGATGTATTTGGTTAGCATATCAATTAGGGTTTAGTTATTTACAGGTGGTATTAGGGTTTTAGTTTTACTGCGTATTCCTCTTCCGAGACAATTACAATTCCTTTTTGTAACAAAAGATTGTTTGGCAAACTTATCTGTTCACCTTCGGCAGTTTTCAATAGCGTATAAAACGATTTGATATCTATGATTTTAGCTTCAATAGGATAATCTTTATCTAAAATCTTGATAGTATCGCCTATTCTAAACGGAGAAGAGAAAAACACAATAATGCCTGCTGTAATATTGCTGAGTATAGACCACTGAGCAAAAAATGCTACCCCTATTACAGTAAGGACTGAAGTAACGAACAAGAAGAGTTGTTCGGTTTTTATTCCCCAAATAGAGACAATAGTAAGAATAGCCAACGCATAGATAAAATAATCTATATATTTTTTAACCAAACTCGTACGACTCACCCCTAAGCCCGCTCCTTTGGCAAACTTTTCGATGATAGAGTTCACCAAATAGCGCAAGGCAGTGAAAACCACCAATGCAATGGCAGTAGCGACGATTTGGTATATGTAACTTTGTATATAGGTCATACGCTATTTTGCGATATTCACAGCACGAGTTTCACGGATTACCGTTACTTTCACTTGACCTGGGTAGGTCATATCAGTTTGGATTTTTTGTGATAAGTTGAATGATAGTTCTGCGGCTTTATCATCAGTTACTTTTTCGCTTTCTACAATTACGCGCAACTCACGACCTGCTTGAATAGCATAAGCTTTTTTCACACCTTGGAAAGTGAAGGCTGCATCTTCGAGGTCTTTGAGACGTTGAATGTACGAATCGAGTACTTGGCGACGTGCTCCTGGACGTGCTCCACTAATAGCATCGCATACTTGTACGATAGGTGAAAGCAATGAAGTCATTTCTATTTCGTCGTGGTGAGCCCCAATAGCGTTGCACACTTCGGGTTTTTCACCATATTTCTCTGCCCATTCCATACCGAGGAGCGCGTGAGGGGTTTCGGTTTCCACTTGTGGCACTTTACCTATGTCGTGCAAAAGTCCGGCACGTTTAGCGAGTTTAGGGTTTAAGCCTAATTCGGCTGCCATTACCCCGCAAAGTTTGGCTACCTCACGTGAGTGTTGTAAGAGGTTTTGACCATAAGAAGAACGGTATTTCATACGTCCCACACATTTCACCAATTCGGGGTGTAATCCGTGGATACCGAGGTCGATTACGGTGCGTTTTCCTATTTCAACGATTTCTTCTTCTATTTGTTTGGTAGTTTTTTCAACCACTTCCTCAATACGTGCAGGGTGGATACGACCATCGGTTACGAGTTTGTGCAATGAGAGGCGTGCAATTTCGCGGCGTACTGAATCGAAGCAAGAGAGGATAATCGCTTCGGGGGTATCATCTACAATAATTTCGACCCCGGTAGCGGCTTCAAGGGCGCGGATGTTGCGACCTTCACGACCGATGATGCGACCTTTCACTTCATCGGATTCGAGGTTGAATACTGATACACAGTTGTCTACTGCTTCCTCAGTGCCTATACGCTGTATAGTATTAATGATGATTTTTCGTGCTTCTTGATGAGCGGTGAGTTTAGCTTCCTCAATGGTATTTTGGATATATGCCATTGCATCGGCTTGAGCCTCACTGCGAAGAGAGTCGGTGAGTTGTTTTTTAGCTTCTTCGGCGGAGAGTCCGGAGATAACTTCGAGTTGTTGCACTTGGCTTTTGTGTAAACGTTCGATTTCTTCTTGTTTTTTGTCGAGAGTTTGGAGGCGGAAATCAACTTCTTCAGTTTTCTTTTCCAACTCGTCTTTCAGGCGTTTGTTTTGAGCTAACTCATTGGATACTTGTGATTCTTTATCACGGATACGTTTTTCAGCCTCTGCCATTTTTTTATCTTTGGCAGCGATTGTTTTTTCGTGTTCGGCTTTTAGTTCGAGGAACTTTTCTTTAGCTTGGAAGATTTTGTCTTTTTTAATGTTTTCGCCTTCAACTTTAGCATTTTTTAGAAGAACGTCGGCTTCATTCTGAGCGTTGAGAATAATTTTAGAGGCGTTCTTCTTTTCCAGCACTTTGGCGATAGCAAACCCTATGGCAAGGGCGATAATAAAAACTGCAATACTTATAATAACTGTACTATCCATCTTGTTGATTTAAAAAAATAAAATATTAATATAAAAAAATGCCTATATTGATTAATGTGTTTCACGTAAAACTCTGAAAAACAGGTTTAGGGATACTCAGTAGGTCAAGTATCCGGCAACTGAAAGACCGGCGCGCTTTAGCTACTGTAACTCACCCTTTTGTGAAATGTTAATGTTGAGTTTACCGAAAGGACAATCAATATAGGCAGTAAGTTTTTGTATGTAAATGTACGTGCTTTTACCCTATTTGATTTAGGGTGTTGTATACCTTTTGCAGGGTATTTTTGAGGGTTTCATCTTCTTGGTCTTCATTGAGGCGAGTTTGTTCTATTTGTCGTGCTAAGGTGATAGCGCACATAGCCAACCCGTCTTGTTTATCGCGCAATTGATAAATGGTTTCAAACTCTTGAATCATATCATTTATTTTTTTTGCGGCTTTTCTAAAACCCTCTTCTTGGGTAGGTACAATGGTAAGGGGGTATAGCCTATCGGCTACAGAAAGTTTGATTTTCAATTCGTCCTGTTCCATTGTTATTGTTTTGTAAGCTGAACGATACACGCGTCGATTTCGCGTATAAGGGTATTGATTTTCAGTTTAGTTTCTCTCTTGTGTTCTTTACTGCCTAATATACGGTTAGCAACAGCGAGTGTTTCGTTTTTTTCTTTCAGTGAAGTGATTGTGCTCTGAAGCGATGTTTTTTCACTGCGAAGTTGTTCAATGGTTTGCTTTAATTTGCCATTTTCCTCTCTAAGACTTTGAAATTGGGCTTGTAGGGCAATGGCTTTTTCGTTTAATAAGGCTACCAATTGTTTTAAATCACTCATCGGAATAGCAAACTTTGTATATTTGGGGCAAAAATACAATAGTTTTTTTAAAAAAGCAATTTTTTTAGTAAAGAACGTAAGTTCAACTTGATAAAAATACACCTAAAATAATGTAAGTCAAACAAATAGATAGTTTTACTATTTTTGAAGGGGCTTACAGATTATACGGGCTTTGATACAGATAATCTTTAATTATCAGTTTATTCAACTTTGGCAAAGTGTAGTGATAAAATAATTTTACGAAATTTAATTCTATTATTAGCCATATCCCCTCTCAATAAAAATTTCTCTGTTTAGAAAATTAGTACTACTTTTGCACTCTAACACTTACAATTAATGAAATTTAGTACTTTTATCAAATATTTTTTCCAAGGAATCCTTATTATCGGTCCCTTGAGTGCTACTATTTGGATTATTTGGTCAATATTCAGGAGCGTTGATAACCTCGTCCCCGACCTCTCTAAGGCTTACCCAGGTTTAGTGTTCGTATTAGTGTTATTAGGTACAGCAATCATCGGATTTATAGGTAGCCGACTCATCTTAGGAAAACTCTTAGTCAGTTTGTTGGACTATCTGGTAGCGCATATCCCTGGCGTAAAAGTTATCTATTCTTCTATCAAAGAGGTATTAGCATCGTTTGTTGGTGATAAACGCAAGTTTTCCAATCCCGTATGGGTTCGTGTAAACGAAACTCCTGAAGTGTGGCGCATAGGCTTCCTTACTCAACCCTCAATGGATTTTGCTAATCTTGAGGGGATGGTAAGTGTATATTTGCCCCATTCATACGCTATTTCGGGTTGGGTAATTGTTACTTCTGCCGAGAATGTAAAACCCGCCGAAGGCTTTACTGCCCAAAAAGCGATGGAATTTGCTCTAAGTGGCGGAATCACAACAATTAATAAGTGATTAACTAATAAAACAATAATTAACAATTAAAGGCGCGAGCTCATAGCTCGCGCCTTTTTTATCCCCCCATTCCTCTACTGTTACAACCCTGTAACCCCCGGTTACAACTATTTGCCCACTTCTTCAGAACTCCCCAATTTTGCACCACAAATCAAAAAGAAAATGGAACTCCTCAAAGAACAATTCATTACCTTTATAGGGCTCTTGCTCTCTGGCTGGGTAGGCTGGCTCTTCGGCCGACCAAAACAACGCGTCGAACTCCAATCTAACGAATTAGACAATGTTGATAAGGCAATTCACATCTACCGCGAAATGATTGACGACTTAGGTGTAAAATACGCCAAAGCCATTGCCGACCTCAATGAGGCTAACCAACGCATCAAAGAACTTGAGTCTTCTATCGATAACCTTTTAAAACAACTTAGAAAATGACAAACAACGAACAACAAATCGCACATTTTGTAACTACCTACAAACCCTATGCTTTAGAAACCGAACGAAAAACGGGCATTTCACACCTCTTTATTTTAGCACAAGCAGCCTTAGAAAGTGCTTGGGGAACACACGCTCCCGGTAATATGTTCTTTGGCATAAAAGCTAAACCTAATACGCCCACCGAGGAACGACAACTCTTGCTAACTACCGAAATCCTCTCTTGCGATTGGCAAACTTATCAGCGCAACCCTGCATTACAAAAATTCCCCGAAGTACTAAGCGTTACCAAGCGTCCTGATGGCAAATACACCTATAAAGTAAAAGACTGGTTCAAAAAATACCCCTCTCCCGAAGCCTCTTTCACCGATCACGCCCTGTTTTTCCTGCACAATCCTCGCTACGCAGAGGCTCTAAAGGTCAAAACCGACCCTTACTTATTTGCCGAAGCCATCGCTCGTGCTGGTTATGCTACCGCCCCCGATTATGCTACCCAACTCAAAAAAATCATAAAACAACTATCAAAATGAAACAAATCCTCTTTTTATCGCTTTTTTCACTTCTGCTATCTTGTAAAACGCACAAAATCAAACAAACTGAAACTCTCCAAATGCGTGAGCAACTTGATAGCCTCTACCAGCAACAACACGCCGTATTACACAGCATCGAATGGCTCAACAGCCTGCAAGAAGTGCATCTCACTCTTGAATCGTTTAAGGATAGCACAGGGCGTACCCAAGTACAACTCCACAGCACTACCCGTCTAAAACGCCTGCGTGAATACACCGATAGTTTGCAACAAAATGAGGTACTTCATCTACAACAAAGAACCCTGCATTTCCACAAACACCAATCGTTTAAACAAAAAGAACACAAATTTGAGTTATCTCCTAATAACTATTGGCTTATTGTACTCGTTTTGGTAGCGATTGCTTATTACCAATATAAAAAACGTATTCTAAAAAAATAAAGAAACTATTTACACCACCCCTCCCACCTCCGAGATTTTCCAAGATTTTCCAAGTTTCTCTGAGACTCTCCAAAACACCTCCAGCGGGGGTTAGGCTTTGAAAAAACATCTCTAAATAAAGATTATTTCTAAATAAATTTGTACCTTTGCCCCAATTCTTATCTCTTACCTAAAAAAGAAGTATTATGGAACATTCACACAACCACGACCACGATCACCATCACCACCATACAGTAACCGATCTAAGTGCTCTCAATCGCGCTTTCTACATAGGTATTGGGCTCAATTTGCTCTATACCCTTATCGAATTTGTAGTGGGTTTTAAAGTCAATTCATTAGCGCTTATTTCCGATGCAAGTCATAATCTGAGCGATGTTGCTAGTTTAGTGATTTCACTCATCGGAATGAAACTCGCTCACCGCGCTGCTACCCAGCTATATACCTATGGCTACAAAAAAGCATCTATCCTCGCTTCACTTATCAATGCGGTATTGCTGATGTACATCGTGATAAAAATCTTTATCGAAGCCTTTGAACGCCTTTCCAATCCTCCCGAAATGGCTGGAGTTGCTATTGTGATTACAGCTTTTATAGGGGTGATTATCAACGGGCTATCGGCTTTCCTCTTCTATAAAGGTCAAAAAAACGACATCAATATCAAAGGGGCTTTCCTACACCTCCTCCTCGATGCTTTAGTATCGGTAGGGGTGATTATCTCAGGTGCAATTATGTACTTTACCGGTTGGTATATCGCCGACCCTATCAGTAGTTTTATGGTGGGTATCGTCATTCTCTTCTCTACTTGGGGACTCTTAAAAGAAAGCGTAAAACTCATTTTAGACGGCGTTCCTCAGAATATAAACCAAGCTCACATACAACAATTGATAGAACAACATCCAATGGTCGAAAGCGTGCATCACCTCCATATATGGGCACTGAGCAGTGCTCAAAATGCCTTAACAGCCCATTTGGTACTCAAAGAATGTATTACTCTAAAAGAATTTATGACCATCAAAGCTGAACTGAAACACTCACTCTCTCACGAAGGAATTACCCACAGCACTTTTGAAATAGATACCGAAAATTGCCACTGCAAAGAAGAAAACTGTAATTAAAAAAATATTGCTATCTTTGCCGCCCTAACACTTTTCACTATTCACTTTTCACTTACCTATGGGAAGCAAAAATAAACTCAAACGATTCGAAGAAAATAAAACCTTTGCTAATGTAATTCAGCCCTCACGCGACGAACTCCTCACCGATGCTTTTGCCTATAAAGGACGTTGGAATGAGCTCTATTTCAAAAACAACCACCCTATAGTTTTAGAATTGGGCTGTGGCAAAGGCGAGTATTCAGTAGGGTTAGCAAAACGTCATCCCGAGAAGAATTTTATAGGAATAGATATCAAAGGAGCGCGCTTTTGGCGAGGAGCTAAAACTGCTATAGAAGAAAATATCGCCAATGTAGCTTTCCTCCGCACTCAAATAGAACTCATCGAAAAATGCTTTGCCCTTGGTGAAGTGAGTGAAATATGGATTACTTTCCCCGATCCGCAAATAAAATATAAACGTACCAAACACCGCCTCACAAACGCCGATTTTCTCGCACGTTACGAGCGTATCCTCGCCCCCGATGGCTATGTGCACCTCAAAACCGATAGTGAGTTTATGCACGGTTATACCTTGGGCTTGTTACACGGAGCAGGACATAAAGTGCTTTATGCCAATCACAATATCTACAACAGCGATGGCGTACCCCCAGAAGTAACCGAAATTAAAACCTTCTACGAACAGTTCTATTTAGAACAAGGCAAACCCATTACCTATATTCGCTTTCAGATAAAAAAACAGTAATGCTTCACAAACTCAATTTAAACGACATACTTTTTTTGGATATAGAAACTGTACCATTACACGAACAGTACAGCGAATTGTCGGCTGAAACTCAAATGCTTTGGGAAGAAAAAACGCGTTACCAACGCAAGGAAGAGTTCTCTGCTGAAGAGTTCTACGACCGCGCAGGTATTTGGGCTGAGTTCGGGAAAATTGTGTGCATATCAGTAGGCTATTTTTCATTCAGGCATCAGCAACGCACCTTTAGAGTAACCTCGTTCACAGGTGAAGAAAAGAATTTGTTAGAAGATTTCAGCAGATTAGTAAACGAACATTTTTCACGTCCTAATAAATTGTTTTGTGCCCATAACGGCAAGGAATTCGATTTTCCATATATCTCCCGCCGTATGATTATCAACGGGATAGAAATTCCGCAAAAGCTACAGCTCTTTGGCAAAAAACCTTGGGAAATCCCTCATCTCGATACGATGGAAATGTGGAAATTCGGCGATTACAAACACTATACTTCACTGAAACTCTTAGCTCATATTTTGGGCATACCCTCTCCTAAAGACGATATCGATGGCAGCGAAGTGCGCAATGTGTTCTACAACGAAGGTGATATCGATCGTATAGCTACCTATTGCGAAAAAGATACCATTACGGTTGCGCAAATTCTTCTGCGCTTCCGCAACGATACCCTTTTAAACGATGATGAAATCCTGATTTTAGGACACTGATAAGCGTTATTCCCCTTCTTTTACTTCTTGGGGTGCAGGCTCTTCTTTTACCTCTTGGTATACTGGTTCTTCACTTGAAGGATATACCGGTTCTTGAACATTAGGTTGTTCATTCTTGTTTTTAGAGAGTTTTAAACCTGCACCTATAGAAATTGCAAAGTAGTAACTTTTAGCATCTTTAAAATAAAGATGAGGAATGTATTCTTGATTGGTAAGGGGGGTAAGGTTCGTAGAAAAACGAGCATCAACGGTGAAAATCCATTTAGGAATCTCCCACATCACTCCTCCACCTACGTGGAAACTAAGAGAGGCTTGGTTGAAATATTGTGTCATATTAAACTTCTCACTGTTCTGTTTTTCAGAATACGATGCCAAAAGCAAGATTTTAGGAGCTAATCCTATTTGTCCAAAACCTCTAAACCACTTTTTACCCTCAAATTGTAATAAGAAAGGCATTTCTAAGTAATCAAAACGAATGTGACGGCGGTCTTGCAATTTTAAATCAGAGCCTTCAGGGCGATACGGAATCGCCTCGCGCTTATACATCAACTCTATTTGTGAAGCGAAATGAGTTTTGAAGGGTATTCGCAAGAAAAAACCTGAGTTCACTACGCCTGTTTTTCCAAAATACTCCACATTATACCCTTCCATAGATTGTATGGGTGTAATAATCGTAAAAGTACTTGCAGGGCTATTGATTTTCACCCCTATCGCAGTTTGCGCAAAGCTAAATGTAGTAACACTCAAAAAAATGATGATGATGATTAAAAAACGTTTCATAATATATTGAGTTAAAAAACTAAAATTCTTGTTCTTGTGATGTATTCACCTCAGCAGGAATACTGTCATTAGTAATTGTTGGGAGCTCTTCCTGAGGAATAGCCTTTTCTAAAGGCAATGCTTTCTTTTTAAAAGGTTTGTAACCTGCTCCTAAAGAAAACGCAAAATAATAGCTTTGTGCCTTACTGAAATCAATATCAGGGGTGTTCTTTTTAGAGGTAAGTGGTGTAAGGTTGGTAGCGAGTCTTCCATCAGCAGTAAAAACCCAATCTCTTCTGTTCCATAAAACACCTCCCCCAATATTTAAATTGAGAACAACCCTATTAAAAGAGCTCGTAACATTATGGTCGCCTTTTTCTAAAACAGCAGAATACTTTGCTAAAGTTAAGAATTTAGGAGAGACTCCTAATTGAGCAAACCCTCTTACGGTGCGTTTTCCCTCCCATTGTAACAGGATAGGAACCTCAGCATACCAAAATTTATATACCCCGCGATCAGAGAGAAGTTCTTCTATTGTTTCCTCTTGATGAAAAAACCAAACCCCTTCACGCTTGAACAACACTTCGGTTTGTAGTGCCCAATGTGTTTTTAGAGGTATTCGCATAAAAGCTCCTATATTAAAAGCCCCTATATAAAACTCACCAAAAATACCTCCTCCGTTTCTAATCCCCTTAGGTGTATTTGCAATTTGATGTTTCATTACATTAACTGCTACAAACGGATTAGCAACTTTCACCCCTACGGCTATTTGGCTATAGCTAAATGCCGAAATACTTAAAAGCATAGCAGTAATTAAAAAACGTTTCATAATATCTTTAGTGAAAGATTATTCGGTTATGGGTTCTTTATTTACCTCTTCAGTAGGAGTTACTACCTCTTCAGTAGGAGGAGTATTATTTTTCTTTTTAGAGAATTTATAGCCCGCACCTAACGAAATGCCAAACACAAATGTTCTCGCTTTATCAAAATTGATATATTCTGTACGGCTTCCCGATGCTAAGTTCGTTATATTGGTAGAAAGACGAGCATCAACTGTATAAATCCATTTAGGGCGCTCAAATAGCACACCTCCTCCAATATGTCCCATCAACATCACTGTATTGAATTGCGAACTCCCTCTGTAAGTAACATTTTTAGAGGCATCATAAAAAGCAGAAGAGAAGAGAATTTTAGGTGAAAAACCTACAAAACCAAAACCTCTAAACGCTTTCTTACCTTCGTATTGTACTAAGAAAGGCACGTCCAAGTATTCAAATCTATAATAAGAATCTTTACTGCTATTCTCTATTCTAAAACGCACAGCTTCGTGCTTAAAAAGCAATTCACTTTGTAATACCCAACGCTCTTTTAAAGGAATACGAACGAATCCTCCAAGGCTAACAAAGGCATTGTAGGTTTTTATATCAACATTGGTAGCTGTATATAAAGGAGTTATTAAGCTAACAGCTGATAGAGGGTCGGTTACTTTCACCCCTATCGCGGTTTGTGCAAAACTGAATGTAGTAACACTCAAAAAAGCAATGGTAATAAAAAAACGTTTCATAATATATTTAGTGAATGATTATTCGGTTATAGGTTCTTTATTTACCTCTTCAGTAGGAGTTACGACTTCTTCAGTAGGAGTGATGACTTCTTCAGTAGGAGTTACCACCTCTTCAGAAGGAGGAGTATTATTTTTCTTTTTAGAGAATTTATAGCCTGCGCCTAACGAAAATGTAAAGGTATGATTTCTCGCTTCTATGAAATTTAAATAAGGCGAACCGCTATTCGTTGCCATTTTGGTGAGATTAACTGAATAACGCGCTTCGGCGAACAACAACCATCTGGAGCGTTCTACGAGCAACCCTCCTCCTATATTGAAGTTGATGTGTAGTTGTCCTGTGCCAAAATAGTATTCCATATCTTGCACCTCATTACTTCCTTTATCTCTAAAAGCTGCTCTTGTACTGATTTTGGGTGAAAAACCTAACTGTGTAAATCCTCTAACGGGTTTTTTGCCCTCGAATTGCATCATAAGAGGGATTTCTAAGTAATCAAACTCATAATAAGGGCGTTCTTCGGTATCCCAACTACTATCTTTAGGACGAAATGACAATGTTTCTCGGCGATAAAGCGCTTCAGTTTGTAATGCCCAACGTTTGGCGAGTTGGAAATGCGCAAATACACCTGAATTAAAAGCAGCAATTCGCGGATAAATCTCAATATCATAACTTTCGTTAGAGGTGAGATCGTTGAAAAAATTAAAAGTATGCAATGGTGTATTCACTTTCACCCCTATCGCAGTTTGCGCAAAGCCAACATAAGCAGCACAAAACCATAAAATTGTAGTTAAAAAACGTTTCATAGTATATATTTAGTTAAAGATTATTCTTATCTCTTATCTGTTACCTAAGTCTAAGTATTTTTCAAAATAATCAGCGATGTCTTTGAGTTCTTGGCGGTAGTGATCGTCGTCTTTTTCGGTGAGGATACCATAGCCATAACGACGGAAGTCCTGTAGTATATCCGAAAATCGTTCGCTTGCGAGTTTGAGTGTGATATGCACGTTGTCTTCCGTGCGATTGGAGAGATAAAGTCCTAAAAGTATCCCCCCGTTTTCCTCTACAATTCTGCTAATTTCAGCAAACGAATAGCTCAGCGCATCTTTCTGTAAGATAAGCACCTGTCCTGCTTCTTGTATAAAAGGGGTTTGGGTGAGTTGTAGCACAAACTCATCTAAGTGATAGTAGCCTATAAAGTGTTCTTCTTTGTTGATAACGGGCAGCATATCGGTGTGATAGCGTCCAAAAGCCTCTACCACAACATCCCACGTTGCGGTTAGCGGTACAAAAAAGCGTTCTAACGCATATTGATAATCGGCTACTGTAGCTTCTTTATCCTCCTCATCTACTGTTTCTTTGCGGAGTACCCCTATAAAAGTATTGCCTTCGCACACGGGCAAAGCTGAAAGCAAATGCGCCTCAAAAAGCAACTTTACTTCCTCTATTGAAGTATTAGGTTCTATGTATAAAAAATGTGTTGTCATATTCTTTCCTCTTATCTAATCAATAACAATCCGTTTTGATTTGTCCTTTATTTTGGTAGTAGCTCAGCGGTTTTTCTAAATGCTCTCTACAAATCGCCTCTAAGACTTCGGTCACCGCTTTTTCCATTGCAACCGACCCGCATATCATTATAATTCCTTTGTTTTTAAGGAGTTCAGCAAAGAAAAGAGCTTCTCTTTGCAAGATGTCTTGCACATAGAATTTATCACCTTCACGCGAGAGGGCTTGCCAATAGTTGGCTATCTTTCCTTCGCGAGTAAACTGTTCTATATAAGGGCGGTAGATTTCCAAAGAGGCTTCACGGCGACAACCCCATATCAGGGTGATAGGTTTCTTTTGGGTATTTTCGGCTATCATTCCCATAAAAGGCGCCATCCCCGAACCATTGGCAATACAGACCACTTGGGGCGCTTTTTTAGGGAAATGGAAATGTTTGTTGGCTACCAAAGCAGCTTGCAACGTATCGCCTATTTGCAAATTGTTCAGCAGGTTAGACACCACCCCTTGTGAGTGTAGCTTCACGCTCAACCACACATCTCCTTGGTATTTGGCAACCGAATAAAGTCGTTCGCGTCCGTCTTCAGGGGTAATGCCCAAAAGGTCGCCAGAGGTAAAACTACTTTTTTCGGAAGGGTGGAGGGCTATTAGGAAAATATCGTCGTCCATTACAGGCGTTTTCTCTGTTACGGTGAAAGAGAGCGGTTTGCGCTGAGGTTGTACACTGAAATCATCAGGCAAAGCCAAAGAGAGCTTTTGCGCCATAGCCCAAGCCGTTGCCCACGCTTTAAACTGACCAAAGTCTTGGTCGTTTACGGTATGCAAAGACAGTGCACACTCTGCTTGTGCAGTAGCCGACAATAGTTGATCTACTTCTTTGGCATATTTGCAGAAATCGGGGTAAGAGTCAGAGCCAAAACCGAGTACGCTATACGCCAAAGGTTGTGTGGGGGGATATTTCGCCCATAAGTGCGCAAAGTGAGTCGCATTGATAGGCGCCTCACCATCGCCATAAGTGCAAGTAAATACAATGAGTTGCTCTGCTTTAGCAAAACGAGTGTAGGCATCCATATCGGTGAGGTAGGAACGCTTGCCCAAACGGAGGAGTTCGTTATGGAAAAGGATAGCAAACTTGCGGGTGGAGCCCCCTTCAGTGCCTACTAACACTATGTATTCACATTCGCTTTTATCAAACGGATTGTTGATGCCTTTCTTTCGTTTTCTGAGGGTCATCGCAAAGCCAGAGTAGAGAAAGAATAACAGCACCACACACGAGAGCAACAACACGGTCGCCCAGAGGTAATGCCCTTTGCCGATGTGCAGGGTGCGCACCAAATACGCCAAGCCTTTGTAAGGAGAAGTGGAGGTGCTAATCACCTCGCCCGTAAACTGATTGACTACTATATTTTTATCGATAAAATCTACTTTATAAACCTCTTCTACATCTTCAAAAGCAGGGAATTCTACTTGACGCACTTCGGCGAGAGGCACTTGGAAAACGGGGAAGTCTTTAGCGGGTTTTGCGGGTGTTTCTTGTAGTGTGCTAACATCGTAATTGTGTTCGGCTTTGAACTTAGGAAACACTTCCACTGTTTCGAGCATCATATACACCCCCGTGAGGGCAATGATAAAGATAGGCACGAGCGCCCAGCGCCCCAGAGCACTGTGGTAATGATTGTAGAATTTTTCTTGAGGAAGTTTGTGGAAGAACCTGCCCCAGCGTTGCTGTTTGCGGGCGATGAGCCATATACCCGACAAGGCTACTACACACAAACACAAGGCTGTAAGCCCCATAATCACCCGTCCCGTTTTGCCCATATAGAGCGAGCGGTGTAGCGTTTTGACGAACTGTATAAACTTCGAGGGTTTGTAATCCCCTTTGATAACCTCCCCCGATTGCGGATGGATAAAGAGTTTTTCACCCTCAGCCGTCTCTATTTGCACAAAATGATTGCGGTCGATAGTGAGTTTAAGGGCATCTATATTCTTTTCCTTCAAAACGGCAATTGTTTGGGCAAGGGTAGTGCTTTCAAACGCTGCACTTTTGTAAGGCAACGTCTGGTTATACACCGATTCACCAGCTAGGATACCTCCCGTGAGAGCCCCCAGCAGTATGAATACCCCTGCTATCAGGGAAAATATTAAATGAAGTTTACGCATAATAATTACGAATTACGAGTGACAAATTACGCAAAGGCGATTTGTTGATGTGTTAATTATTATCTTTAATCTGAAGCCCCTATTTCAACAGAATTTATGAGGTCATCAGGTGTGAGGCGCTTAAGTTTCTTATCTTTTACAAAATCGTATAGATATTTGTCATTTCCAATAGTTATAATAGCGATATTTCCTGCAAGATATTCTATTCGTTTGTATTTAGGCTCAACTATCACTTCTCCTTTGTTATTGATGAGTCCACATTGAGACCAAGAATACCCCATTTTTGATTCTGGTCCTTTGCTATAAACTGCAACACCATTCTCAAAAACGCCTAAACTTCCTATAAATTGGAAAGGGATGACTACTTCATTCTTAAGGTTGATACAGCCCCATTTATCATTTTTTATTACAGGAATTAATCCTTCCCTAAGTTCATTAGCTCCTTGGTATTCTAAAGGAATTATCACCTTGCCATTACTATCAATAAAACCATATTTATCTTGTTTAGAGACTCTATGTACTTGCTCGCCATAATGATTTTCATAAAAGCTATTGTAAACATCTAAAAGCTCTCCTTTATAATTATATACACTATAATTCCATTGATAATCTCGTACTACAATTATATTTGAATTGTAGTATTCTAACCCGTCAAATCCTTTTATTACTACTTCACCTTTTGTGTTGATAAGCATAGATTTTTTCTGTTCATTACGTACAAAAGCAAGTCCGTTTTGAAAAGGAGAGGCAAGTCTATAGATAGGAGAAATTACCCATTCATTTTTAGTATTAATGAAGCCTACTTTATCTTCTTCATTTTTAGCTACAATCAAAGTTTCAGTGTTGAAATTATCTAACTGGAGTTGTTGATACATAAAAGGGATAAGCGTTTTGTTATCAAGGGAAAGGATACCTTCTTTTCCATCAAGAGTTGCCTTATAACAATTGTGTCGTTGGCTGATATCCTCATATTTTAAAGGTATAATTAGTTTTCCTTTATTATTAACTACTCCTTTTTTTTCGTTGAGTGTAACTTTATAGCCGTTTGCTAAGTTATATATTTCATCATATTTGAAAGGAATAACTATTTGGTTATTTGCTGTAACCACTCCGTATTTCTGATTTTTCTTAACGATATAGTTTCCTTGAAGACCGAAATCTACATCATCGTATTTTCCTCTAAATACAACCTTTAAATTTTGGTTATAGATAGTGCTAATCCCTTGATTAAAGGTGATAAAAAAATCGTTATATTCTCCTAAGCGGTCTACTAGGGCTAACACTGTTTTTCCCTGCAAATCTACTAATCCTAACTTACCCTTTTCTTCAAAGATAAAGTATTTAGGTTGTGCCAACCCCGTAAAACTGCATAACAGCAAGGTTAATTTTAATAAAAAATGGATTTTTTTCATTGTGTTTTTTAATTTACTGATTTATTAATTTGTTAGGCACGAGCTACAAGCTCGCGTCAGCGGTGAATTACTTATGTCTCTCTTTTTCTAATTTATAAGATGAATTAGTTTTTTTTGATAAGGAATTAATATACGCATTTTTTATAAAGAATTGTTCTCCTTTCATTATAATTTTGGATTCTTCGTCAAAATTAACACCTCCTATATTGTCCTCTATATTGCTAATATACAAAAATAAAGTATCTTTTTTCGAGATTCCAGATAATAGAAATCTCTGATATAATTGGTATCCTTTTGCTTCATAAACTATAGAATCTTTTGAGATATCAATCTTAATATCATAAATTTCTCTCCAATCATCATTATTTTGATTGAGTGTTAAAGTGTATTTTCCAAACCATTTACAATCTATCTTTTTTCGGAAAAGGATGTTATGATATAACATAAATTTTTCATTTAATTTTTGTTTTACTTCTTTAGAAGAATATAAATCTTCTTCTTTACTCACCTTAAGTTTTACATTCTTTGAAAGGTATATAGGTTTTTCATAAGAATAAAGAATATGATTAGCTTTTTTTAGTTGATCATTGAAGGTAAATGAATACCTCTCCTTTCCTGTTTCACCTAAAATTTCACTCTCTATAATAGAATCAAGAGTGATTTTATTGACATATAAATAGATTTGTTCTCCTTCTGTTGAGCCATCTAATATGATAGTATCTTTCAGCTTTTGTAAAGAATTATTTTGATTATTTGTGTGAGTATTCTTATTTTGGCTATTGCAAGATATAATAAAAACCAAAAGTAGGTATATAACATATCTATAAAGGAATTTTTGTATGATCATTATTATTATCAAAACGTGTTTAAACTTTTTTGAGGAACTTGGAGATAAACCCTACATCTCATTATCAAACTTTTATATCCGTCAAGCCAATCATTGGCTTGTTCAATCTTAAACCTATTTTTGTACAATTCTTCATTTTTAACTTTGCCAAAGTTTCAGACTTTGGCAAAGTGTAGTGACGCTTTTCTTACCTCTTACCTCTTATCTCTTACCTAACTCAAATCGTATTTTCTTTGCATTTTTCAAAGCCTCGTGGCTGATAAAATAGGATTTGTAAGGCTTGTCGTCGATGTAAATATTCTTAATGTAAATATTTTCAGGCGAAGCATTACTTTCTATTACCAAATCACCAGCAGGATAATACTGCGGATTGCGTTTGAGGGTGATTTTAGTAAACTTAGGCGAGGTGAAAGTATAGTTAGGTTCGGCAGGGGTAATAGGATAAAAACCTGCCATTCCATAAATGAGCCAAGCCGACATTACCCCTGTATCTTCATTACCTGGGAGTCCCGCAGGTTTGTTTTGGAAATACTCATTGATGAGTTGGTCTACTTTCTGTTGGGTTTTCCACTCTTTACCTTTAAGGAAGTTGTAGAGATACGGATAGGCAATATCGGGTTCGTTTGCCATATCGTACTGCTTACTGTCGAAAATATGGTCGAGTTGCTTTTCAAAAGGTTTTTCACCGCCCATTAGTTTGATCATTCCGTTTACATCGTGCGTTACCATATATACGTACTGCCACGCATTGCCCTCGATATAGCCCACATTCTCTTCAAAGTTAGCCCCACTTTCGGGATTGAAAGGCGCATACCACTTGCCATCAGCGTGACGCGGACGCAATAAATGGGTTTCTTTGTCGAATAGTTTTCTATATGAATAGGCTTGTTTGTTAAACTTCTCGTAATCGGCTTTTTTGCCTAACTTCTTAGCGATTTGCGCAATAGCAAAGTCGGCAGCATTGTACTCTTGAGTGGTAGATACAGGACCTTTCACACCCCCATCTACACTTAGGTAACCCAATTTCCAATACTCTTTCACCCCTGGGCGTATAGGGTTGTTTTCAAGGGTATTCGCCCCTTTGAGCATCGCCTCATAAGCTGTTTGTATATCAAAATCGGTAAGACCGCGCAAATAAGTGTCCGCTAATACTATGCTGGCAGGGTCACCCACCATCGTAAAGGTTTCGGTAGAATTGAGTTCCCATTTGGGCAGCCAACCACTTTCTTTGTAGATGTCGAGCATCGTGCGCACCATTTGCAGTTGCTGTTCGGGGTAGAGCAGGGTAAGCAATTGGTGGTAATTGCGATAGGTATCCCACAATGAGAACACCGTATAACGCTCGTGATTTTTGCCTATTTTGTTAGTTTTGCTCTCAGGGTAATCGCCATTCACATCGTTTAGGAGATTCGGGTGAATAAGCGCGTGATAGAGCGCTGTGTAGAATATCGTTTTTTGGTCGTCGGTACCGCCTTCTACGGTAGCACGGAGGGCATCGTTCCACGTTTGGCGGGTAGCGGCATACACCTCGTCGAAAGTGCGGTTGCCTATCTCTTTTTCAAGGTTTTCACGGGCGTTGGCTATGCTCACGTAAGAAATACCCACTTTGAGTTCCACGACTTCATCTTTATCAAATTTATAGCGGAAATACGCCCCTATAGTATCGCCTACTACCTCGCGGGCAAATTGTTCTTTGAAGCGAGTTTCGCCGTTGTACCACATCCATTGAGCTTCGACACCTTGGTGTTTTTCTGGCTGATGCCAAACGCCATAAGAAGGGGCTACTTTGTTCACTTTAGCTACGAAATACACCGGATAAGCTAGCTCCGGACTGTTATAACAGAAAGTCCCTACCATACGCATTCCTTCCACCTCGGTAGGCGATACGAATTTGAGCATCGCGCCCTTTTCGTTGGTGAGTCCGAGTCCGAGATTGATGAGCAAATTAGCTTCGCCTTTAGGGAAGTGATAACGAGTGATACCTGCGCGGGTGGTGGCAGTAGCTTCGGTTTTGATATTGTATTTAGTGAGGAAATTGCTGTAATAACCCGCTTTGGCGACTTCTTTTTGGTAAGTAGAGCCGTATTTTAGGTGATTGATTTCCAATTTACCAGTGGTAGGCATTGCGATAATCACCCCTAATTCAGGACAGCCCACCCCACTGAGGTTCACGTGAGTAAGTCCCGTGAAGAATTTATTTTCATTTACATAAGGGTTTGAAAGCCAGCGACTGTCTTTTTCAAGCGGAGCTTTTACGCCAGTAGTATCGAATGCCACGTTGAAAGGTGAAATGCTAAGCATACCACGGGGAGCAATTGCGCCAGGATGGGTAGCGCCAAAATTAGAAGTGCCAATCAACGGATTGATATAATCCACCGGTTGTTGTTGTGCGTGTAGTGATAAAGCCACCCACAGAGTGGCAAAAGAAAGAAGTTTCTTCATTCGTTCAGAACTCTAAATGGTTAATCAGGCTACAAATGTACGATTTTTTTTTGAAGTTACAACCTTGTTACCTCCTTTTTTCGTAATTCATAATTCGTCTTTATTTATTATCTTTGCCCCGTTAAACATTATTTTTTTAATATTATGACACAAGCCCAAACACTCAAGCATATCATTACCTCTCGCAAAAGTGTGTATCCACCCGAATATAGCGATACCCCTATACCCGAAGAAGTGTTACAAGAGATTATCAGCTCGGCTAACGAGGCACCTAACCACAAACGCACTGAACCTTGGCGATTAAAAGTGCATAAAGGTGATGAAAAAGTGCGTTTGGGAGAAGAATTAGTGCGTTTATATAAAGAAAATGTACCAGCAGAGAGTTTTTCCGAAATAAAAATGAATGAAATTGCAAGGAAAGTGGCTAAATCTTACGCCATTGTAACTATCAGTGTTCATTTTAGTGGTAAAGTAGCCGAATGGGAAGAAATTGCTGCTACAGCGATGGCAGTACAGAATATGTACCTCACCTGCACTGCCCACGCTGTAGGGTGCTATTGGGGCACCCCTGGTTTTATGTTTCAACTGAAAGATTTTCTACAATTAGAAGAAAACGAACGCTGCTACGGACTCTTTTTTATGGGAATGAAGAAGTAAATCGTGCTACGATTACTTGTCGTACTACGACCAAAATCGCTTTATGGCTAAAGGTAAGCCTTTCTCACGCTTGTATAGAATAGTCCCTATCACACCTGTGACAATTAGCAGTATAAAAATGGGAATTTTAAGAAAAGTCAATCCATTGGCTAAGTTCAATACTAAATGCACAAATACTACCACCCAAAGATTGAAATTCCATTCTACATAAAGCCAATAAAGAAAACTAGCCGTTAGAATAAACCTCAGAAGGCTTAAAATTCCTTTTAATAACAAGTCCATAGGAATCATATTTAATAATTTCAGGTCATCACCTATTTTCGATAAGATTTCACTGTTAAATAACAAACTTACGAATGCTGTTACAAGGGCTACAGCCGAATAGATAGCCACGTAAAACAAAATTATGCGAAAGAAGCTCCATCCAGTGTAGGTGGTGATTTTCCTAAAGAAGAATGCTTGTACACACAAATCAATGACAAAAACCTCTATAAAAATATAAAAAAGCCTTTTTACATAAACCAAATTGCGTAAAAAATCCAAAGAAAAAATTGAAAATATCCAAGCGGCTAAAAATAGAACACCTCCTGCAATCAATCCTTCTTTAATATTACCTTCTACACCAAAAACTTGAAGGTAATTTCCCTTATCATCCAATAATTTGTATCCTATTACAATAGGAATCATCACGATAACCGAAGTGATAAAAGTTATGAATAATCGCACAAAATCATAGTTGAGTAGCATCAAAAAAGGAGAAAACCAATTCAGTAAAATATACCCCACAAAGCAGAGAACTACAATGCGAATATTGCGATAATTGTTTTTAAAAGCCGTTGTTGCCATTTTTTATAGTTTTGTAAAAATATCAAAATCTTTATTGATGAGTAGTATGAAAAATTCGAGAACTTCAACATCTTTTCAGAATACTAATTTTATCCAAGTAGTTAGTCTACAAAATTGTTATATACGATAGGTCTCAAGGTTTGATAGGTTTAATAGCCAAAGCGCCTATACAAAAGAGAATCTTCTCATATTTTTTTATTTCAATGAATAATTTCGACAAAAGTATGCGAAAATTAGCTAATTAGCAAATTAGTAAATTTTAAATCTCTTATCTCTTACTTTTCACCGTCTACTTTAGTGTTAAAATATTCATCATACCTCACAGAAAAGGGTATTCTTTTCTCAATAAAATAAAAATACAATAAAATCAATTAAAACATAAATATTATTCAATAAAATACAATAAAATTTAAAATATCATCAATAAAAAACATTTTTCATTGAAAAATAGACAATGAAAAACACACTTTAAAAATGTTAAAAAAAAACTAAATACGTTAAATATTCGTTTTTTTTTACTCAAATAGTAGTGTAACACAAAAAAAATAAATATCTTTGCTGAAAATTTTGCGAGTTGTACCTATATATTAATAGGTATGTTTCACAAAATCAAAATTGAGTATTATAGCAATCTAATAGTTTAATTTTATCAACAATGAAAAAAATAGTTTTGTTTGTTTTAGCAGTATGTGCTTTTCCGAAAGCCTTCTCTCAAGAGCTAAATTTACCACAACAAAATCAGTACTTAGCAGATAGCGAATTTCTTATCGCTCCTACTTACGCTGGTATTGGTGACTTCGTGCGCATCCGCCTCTCTGCGGTTACTCAGTGGGTAGGTGTAAAAGGCGCTCCCGACTATCAATCACTCGCAGGTGATATGCGTCTCGGTGAACGCAGTGGGGCAGGGGTGATGCTCTATAACGACCGCAATGGTTTTACTAGGCAAATGGGGGGTAAAGCTACTTTCGCCCACCACCTTACTCTCGACCGTTATGACAACCACTTCGTCTCTTTCGGTATCTCCTACGCTTTGAACACCTTTAAAATAGAAATCGATAAATTCGATAAAAATATATCTGGTAATGACCAAGCAATTACAAACGACCGCTTTACCGTGAACCACAACTTCGATGTCGCTGTCCTTTATCGTTATAAAAGATGGTGGATAAACCTCACCGCCCTCAATATCCTCAACAAAGATATCGAACGTTTCTATAAAGAAGAACCTAAAGCGCTTCGCAACTATATGGTGTATGGAGGCTACCGCTACAAACGAGATAAAAATAGTAAATTCGAAATCGAACCCTCTGTACTCTTCCAACACTACGAAAGCGACGGTCGTTCCACAACCGACTTCAATATCAAATTCCGTTGGCTCGATATCGAAGATTACTATTGGGTAGGTTTAAACTACCGCTCCCTCAACGATCAAATCTTCCGCCCTCTCAACATAGGCCCTATGGCAGGAGCTAAACTCGGTATGTTCTACGCCGCTTATTCTTATCAAATTACCCTCAACGAACTCATAGGCTATAACTCTGGTACCCACATGTTAACCTTAGGCCTTGATCTCTTCCAAGGAGTTAGTAACTGTAAGTGTGCACAACGATAAAAATGGAAGAAATTATCCTAAAGAATATACGTGTCTATGCCTATCATGGTTGCCTTGCTGAAGAAGGTGCTATCGGTAGTGATTATCGTGTCGACTTAAAAATCTATGCCAACTTAAAAAAAGCAATCCAAACCGATGAACTCATCGATACTGTGGATTATGTGCACCTAAATAAAATTGTAAAAGAGGAAATGGCTATCCGTGCTAAATTATTAGAAAATGTAGCAGGTCGCATCATCGATAAAATTTTTATAGAACTCCCTCAGGTTCAGAAACTAAAGATTAAAATAGCCAAAATTAATCCTCCTATAGGAGGCGATGTAGCACAAGTAATCGTAAAAATAAAACGAAAAAGATTTGGAAGTTAAAAAAAATAAATCTACTTTTGCACCCTGAACAGTAAAAGGCATCGTGGCCGAGGGGTTAGGCGGAGGTCTGCAAAACCTTATACAGCGGTTCAAATCCGCTCGATGCCTCACTTAATTTTTTTATTCAATAATAATAATAATAATTTTAAAAGAACTTACAAGATGACAAACGTTTTAGACAAATTTATTCAGGATGTAAAAAACAACATTCCTGGATTCGTTGCCGTTTCAGTAACTGAAGTACGTTCAGGGGTTTCTTACGGCGCAGAATCAGTAGATCCTAGTTTTGATCCTAACTTAGCTTCTGCTTATAACTTAGAGGTAATAAAAGCTAAACAAAATGCCCTTCAAGTACTCGGTTTGGCTTCTAAGGAAAAAATAGATGAAATTATAATCGTTCTAACAGATCAAAATCACATTCTTGATGTGGCAGCAAATGGTAGTTATTTCATTTATTTAGTAGTAGACTCAACCAAAGCAAACTATGGTATGACAAAAGCTTTACTTGCTAAGTACAAAAAAGACTTAGCAGCTATCTTCTAATAAAGTAGCTGATAAGATTTAAATTATAATGCTTAAGAACCATCCTCTAAAGGATGGTTTTTTTGCAAATTATTACCTGTTAATTGCTAATTCTTAATTAATTATTAATTGAAGAAAACTTACACCGTCCAAGAAGCTAAAGCCCGCCTCGAAGCCTATTGTGCCTATCAGGAACGCTGCCATCGCGAGGTGGTTACTAAACTCCGCACTATGGGGATGATCCCTTTGGCTATCGACGATATCCTTGTTCACCTTATCCACAACGGATTCCTCAACGAAGAACGATATGCCCGAAGCTTCACTCGCGGTAAATTCTATGGCAAAAAATGGGGGCGACTCCGCATCCAGCGTGAACTCAAAGCACGAGGGCTTACCGATTATAATATCGAAGCTGGCTTGAGCGAAATTACCGATGATGATTATGCCGATACTCTTGACCTATTAGCCGAAAAAAAACAAACAACTATCAAAGAAAAAAATCCTTATAAAGCCAAAGCTAAATTAGCCAACTTCCTCCTCTACCGAGGATTTGAACCCGACCTCGTCTACGAAAAAGTAGACGAATTATACGACGAATAATATGAAAAGCAGAGCACAAGAATCCACAAACGCCATCGAGCGTATGTACGTAACAATGCGACACCTCTTCTCAAGAGGCTTCTATAAACCTATGGGCATCTCAGGCGAGGCACTCCGCGAGTCTCTACTCGTACTCCGACCCGAAATCTACGGCACTATCGCTGAAAGTAAATCTGAACTCAGCGGACTCATCTATGTGCTTGATCGCCTCCCCGAAGGTATTGAGCAATGTAAATACATCAACCTCATCGCCGATGAAGGCTACCGCCAATCGCACTTCAAACCTATTATCCCCCCTAAACGCCGCCGCAATTGCTATCGCATCGACCCTGAGCAAATGAATATCGAAATTACTCGTGGCCGTTCCGATATCTACGACGTGCTCACTCACCTCACTTTCCTATTTATAGAATCTCACAAAATCGCCGACCGCATTTTCTTAGACGATAATAAAATCTCACACGATTGGGCTAAACTCGAGGCTAATATCCAAAAGAACAAACTTACTCTTGCTGAGCGTGAAGCTACTTTTATACACATCGGTAACTTATTAGGGCGCACCTTTGAAGAAGTTCTCACTGCCTACAAAGCTTTGGCTACCCCCGCCTTCCCCGATCGCTTTATCCATATCATCTACTGGTTGGGTAAATTAGCGTTCAACGAACGTGTGAACGACGATAAACGCGTAATTACCTTCAGTACCGTACTGCGCGAACGCATCGGGCATCACCTTCACGGCGAAATCTGGGCTGAACACATCAAACATATCCTCCTCAAAAACGGACTTTTAGACCGCCCTCTCCACATCATCAGTGCCAATATGCACAGTGTGATGAATAGCTTATTTGCCGAAAAAGCTCTTGCAAACGAAGTAAAAGTGAGTTCCCGTATAGAACTTTTTGAACTCCTCAGCTTGCCCGAGAGTGAACCTCTGCGCAAAAAAGTAAAAGCCTATGCACACAAACACGGAATGATTTCAGTAGACGATACCTCAGGTACCAATATCGATGTACAACTTTTCGATACTGCTAAAATCGATTTTTCCGATACTCCTTATAAAGTGCATCACCTTGATGAAAACCAAAAACCT
This sequence comes from Capnocytophaga genosp. AHN8471, assembly GCF_016806945.1. NCBI lineage: Bacteria > Pseudomonadati > Bacteroidota > Flavobacteriia > Flavobacteriales > Flavobacteriaceae > Capnocytophaga > Capnocytophaga genosp. AHN8471. The sequence continues at coordinate 61,410 of NZ_JAESPJ010000020.1, read as the reverse complement.
ATAATCTTTGTGATGGACTACGCCTTTGGCGAACAAGCCTATGAAACTATCGACGAACTGCTAAAACCTTATCACAAAGCTGGCAAAACTTATTTTCTCGATGTACTTTCCATTTCCATTATGGGCAAGGCGGGCATCTTGGAAGGCGAAAAAGGAGACTTGATGATTCCTACCGCGCATATCTTTGAAGGTACTGCCGATAACTATCCTTTCCACAACGAATTTTCTAAAGCCGATTTTGAAGGTAACGGGCTCAAAGTATTTGAAGGCTCGATGATTACAGTGCTCGGAACTTCTCTCCAAAATAAGGACATCCTAAAATTCTTCCTCCACTCTACGTGGAATGCCGTCGGTTTGGAAATGGAAGGAGTTCATTATCAAAAAGCGATACAATCGGCTTCTAAAATACGCAAGAGTATACGCGAAGATGTAAAAGTGCGTTATGCTTACTACGCTTCCGATAACCCCCTCGAAACGGGGAGTACCCTCGCTTCTGGTGGCTTAGGTACTACAGGCGTAAAACCTACCTACCTCATCACCTTTAAAATATTAGAACAAATTTTTAATTAACCAAAAAAAGGAGCTGTCCGAAAAGTCTAAAAATCGCTTTTACATCATAAACTTTGTCAAAGTTTTGGGACTTTGACAAAGTCTATAAACCTGATCAATTACTTTTAGAGTATGTTATGTAGGAAAGCCAGCGATAGCTGGGTATGTGCTGCAAACGCCCTCTCAAGAAAAACTTTTAGGACAGCCTCTTTTTTAGATGAAAACAATTAGTAAAAATTATTTGTAGCTAAATTCTTGGTCAGTATACATAGTGCGTACTTCTACTTCACGATTATCTTTTAAAGTACATCTAAACTGCTGACATATAAAGGTTCATACGCACCTAAGTCTTCAAAATTACCCCATTGATTGGCATTTTTAGGATCTACACTGATACTGTAAAACACTTGACGTACTTTTATAGAAAAAGATACCAATTTTAGCTCAGAAAATCATTTTTCAACTCTTGACTCATAAATTCTAATTCCTACCTTCTAATCTCTATTCACAAATGATATATTGGTATTATTTTTGCATATAAAAAACCATTAATAATAAAATATATGAGCAAAAATGTATCCGACCAATTGGTCGAAATGTTAGTACAAGCAGGCGTAAAAAGAGTATATGCCATTACCGGCGATAGCCTCAACCCTGTAAACGACGCCATCCGTCGCGATGGTCGCCTTGAGTGGATACACGTCCGCCACGAGGAATCAGCAGCTTATGCAGCCTCTATGGACGCCGAACTAAACGGCATAGGCTGTTGTATGGGAAGTTCAGGTCCTGGACACGTGCACCTTATCAACGGACTCTACGACGCCAACCGCTCAGGCAACCCTGTGATTGCCATTGCCAGTACCTGCGCCACCCATAAATTCGGTACCCACTGGTTCCAAGAAACCAACCCCTTCTTACTGTTTCAAGATTGCAGTAAATACGTATATGTAGCCAATACCCCAAAACAGTTCACCACAATGATGCAACGCGCCATACAAACGGCTATCAACGAGAAAGGCGTGGCGGTGTTGGGACTCCCAGGTGATGTAGCAGGCGCCGACCTCGAAGAGGTACCTACTGCTACACAAACCTTCTTAGCAAAACCCGTAGTACGTCCTTCCGATAGTGAACTCGACAAATTATCAGCCGTACTAAACGACGCTAAAAACAAGAAAATAGCCCTTTACTGCGGTCACGGTTGCCAGTATGCGGTGAAAGAAGTAGAACAGCTTGCCGAAACCCTTAAAGCGCCTATCGTCGCTTCTTTCCGTGGCAAAATATTCTTCGACCGCGCCGATAGCCCTTATATAGCGGGAATGAACGGCTTGCTCGGGCATCGTTCAGGTTATGATGCTTGCGCCAAAGCCGATGTGCTCGTAATGCTCGGCACCGATTTCCCTTATGCGGAGTTCTTACCTAAGAAAAACACTATTATCCAAATAGATGAACGCCCCGATATCATTGGGCGTCGTGCCAAAGTAGATTACGGTTTTGCTGGCGATGTGAAAGATACCATTACCGCCTTATTGCCTAAACTCACCCCTCGCACCGACGATAGTTTCCTCAAAGACATTCACAAAGAGTATTTGGATCTCGAAAAATCATTGGACGATTACACCAAAAAGAAAACCGAAGAGAACCAAATAGACCCTGAATATGCAGCTAAACTTTTGGATAAATACGCCGCCAACGATGCTATTTTCACTGTCGATACAGGTATGAATGTAGTGTGGGCAGCGCGTTTCATCAAAGGTACGGGCAAACGTTACCTCACCGGTTCGTTCAACCACGGTTCTATGGCAAACGCCCTCCCAATGGCAATTGGGGCAGCAGCTTCCTCCAAAGGCAGACAAGTGGTAGCAATGTGTGGCGATGGCGGTCTATCAATGCTCTTGGGCGATTTGGCTACCCTAATGCAATACCAATACCCTGTGAAGATATTTGTGTTCAACAACCGTTCGCTCGCAATGGTGAAACTCGAAATGGAAGTATCGGGCTACCTCGATTGGCAAACCAATATGGTAAACCCACCTTTCGACAAACTCGCCGACCTGATGAACATCAAAGGCTATGAAGTGCGCAAAACCGAAGATCTCGAAGCCACCGTAAAAGCAGCTTTCGAGCACGACGGACCTACTTTGGTGAATATCTACACCAATCGCGATACCTTAGCGATGCCTCCTCATATCACTTTTGAACAGATGAAAGGTTTTGCAACCAATATCATCAAGAAGATAGGTCAAGGTGACTTTGCAGAAGCTAAAGGCAGTATTGCCAACAGTATGAAACACATCAAGGACGTTTTTTAGATGTTAATTTTGATAATAAAAAAGTCGCTTAGCGAGATGCTTAGCGACTTTTTTGTTAATAAGGTTATTTGTTCTGTCCTAAAAAATAGAACAACCTCATTTAATTATAATTTTCAAAAGATTACCAACCTGGATTTTGTTGCCAATTGGCTCTACCTTGTTCATAGCGAATATCACTAGGAGGGATTGGCCAAGTCATTTTATAATTTCCCGCAGGGATATTAAGTTGGTAATACTGGTCAGCAGGATCTGAAACAATAGCACTGAGGTTCTGAGGAGTACCACGTACTACGCCTAAATTCCAACGCTTGATATCTGCCATACGGAAGCCCTCGAAAGCAAGTTCGCGGTTGCGTTCGTTTTGTATTTCAGTCCAAAGGTCGGTATAGGTTACACTACCAATTCCGCGAGCGGTACGCAATCTATCTAAATAGATTTTAGCATTGGCTTGATCGCCGTTTTTATAGGCAGCTTCGGCGGCAATAAGGTATATTTCGGCAATCCGGAATACTTTAGGACGGTGGAGATAGGTAGGATCATCTCTAGTGCTGTTCTTTAGAACGTCGTTATCAGGATATTTATATACTAAATAGATATTTTCGTATTTAGTACTTGCATAGTTAGCAAATAATTTTTTGATGTATATACTTTTTCTAAAATCCGAATCATCAAATAAATCTACAAATGATTGAGTAGGGATTAGCTTAGGATAATAATAGAGTACTTTTTGTGTATAATAGCTTTTCTCTTCGCCTAAGTACACATCGTTACCATTAGGTAATTCGGCTGTATTCCCTTTATCATAACGTGCGTATAGCTGTGTTATTGTTTCAGCAGTACCATCTTTCTCCCATGCATTTTGCAAAGTAGGAGAAGTAGTAGTTAAGGGGTAAGTTCCTGCTGAAATAAGCCCATTTGCCGCTTGATAAGCTCCTGCCCAATCTTCTTTATAAAGTAGTACACGGGCTTTAAGAGCTGCCACGGCATCTTTAGAAAAAGTAGCTTTTCCTGCGCTACCAGTTATATTAGATAAGAGTTGTTCAGCTCGTGCTATATCGTTTAAGATAAACTCGTAGGTTTCTTTTACAGTACTTCTGTTAGGAAAATCATTAATAGTAGGTTTATCAAGCAAGGGTAATCCATATACTGAACTTTCGTCATAAGCAGGGCAATAGTGTGTTACTAAATAAGTATAATAGTAAGCACGTGCCAAATAGAGTTCCCCCATATTTTGTTTGATTTGCGCTGTGGAGGTTGCTGACCCTTGTGCCGATATAGGGATAGTAGGAATACCTTCTAAGCCTATGTTTATATTTTGAATGGCATTGAAATAATTTTGCCAAATTGTAGCTATTACACCATTTGATGAAGTTAGCAACGTCCAATTGTGAATTTCTGTTAGGATATCAGAGTTAGAGGAACGCCTTGCTAAGTTTGCGAAATCGGCTTGGGCATCAGTAGCATACATCGATCTTCCGTACACATTCGTACGCAAGGTAGCATACATTCCGTTTACCCAAAATTGCGCGTCTTGTATACTTTTAAAAGAGTTTTTTTCGCTAAGCTCTTTATAAGGCTCTTGATCAAGACTAAAACAAGCGTTAAGTAAAAACGGAATAGCTATAAAAATGAGTATTTTATAAATATTTTTCATCGATTTATATTTTTAAAAGTTAAGATCTATACCTAAGGTGAACTGGCGAGAAGGAGGATAACCTCCTAAAGAGATAGCACTTGCCGACTCAGGATCTGGTCCTTCATACTTGGTAAGAGTAAAGATATTACGAGCGGTAGTATAAATACGTATACCTTCAAAGAATTTTATTTGATCGATCACTTCTTTAGGTAAACGATAGCTAAGGCTGATGCTTTTCATACGCATATACGAAGCATCTTGTATGAGGCGTGAATCTAAGCTATATATAAATACATCTGAATTTACTTTAGGATGACGTGTGTTATCACCAGCTTGTTTCCAATAGTCAAATACTTTTCTGCTCATATTGTACACCCCGAACCTACCAGGATTCTCTACATATCTCATATCATTATTTACTACATATCTACCCAATGAGAATGAAAAAGCCATATCTAATGAAAAAGATTTATAAGTGATATTCCAACCAAACCCTCCATTGGTAGGAGCTTGCATTTTCTTACCGGTAGTTTGTATCAGTTTGCTGTCATCATAAGTTGTAGTTACATTGTTGTCATCGGTTACTTGTTCCATACGGTCGGTACCTGGCACATAATACTCGGTTTCACCCGTAGTTGGGTTCACCCCTTTGCGAATCACAGCAGCCCATTCTAAGGGTCTACCTAATTTATACCCCACTCCTGAGCCTGTACTTACATCCGATATTTTGTTACCAAAAAGAGAAGTTACCTCTTGTTTGTTGTAATTCACGTTGAAATAAGGACGGATAGTGAGGTCGTTATTCTTACTTCTGTACACTACTGATGAAAAAGTAAAATCAATACCTCGGTTGCGCATACCCCCTGCATTGTCGTAAAACTGATTTTGCCCAGAGGTAGTGTTGAGTTCTCGGCTTGAAAGCATATCGTAAGTTTCGCGATCGTAGTACTCTATATTAAACGAAGTGCCTCGGTCGAACACAACGTTAAGACCTACAGTAGTTTTGCGTTGTTCTTCCCAATGCAAATTAGGGTTTCCTAAGCGATAAATAGTATATCCCATATTTTGTTGATAATAACTATCACCTTCAATAGTGGTGAGATGATTGTAACTACCCCCTCCTGCATTACCCGATAAACCTGTACTAAAGCGCAAATTTAGGTCGGTAAGCCATTTTACCTCTTTCAAGAAGTTCTCTTGTTTGAGTTTCCACATCACTCCTACTGCCCAGAAATTACCGTAATGATTATTTCTACCAAAAGCTGATGAACCATCTCTACGTGCTGAAAGATCTAAGAAATAACGACTACCATAAGAGTATTCTAACCTTCCAAAGTAAGAATTAAAAGTAGTTGTTGTTTTATCATCTTCTACCGTTTTATTTTTGTTCCCGTGTGAAAGTGTTGAAAGTCCATCGGAAGGTTGCCCATAAGTTACTATTGTCAATGATTTTGAACTGTTTTCTATAGATTCTTGTCCTAATAATACATTGAAACTATGCTGTTTTTCTCTTCCTAATAGAAAACGATATTCTAATGTGTTAGTAAGTGTTTTTCTAAGTGATCTACTGCTACTAAAAAGTGTATAAGAATTAGTAGTAGGAGCTGGGGTTCGCTGTCTGTATATAATAAAAGAGGAAAGCTCTTTATTTTCTACATCGCCATAACCGTACTGTACCCCTCCTTGTGTTTTGAATATCAAATTTTTTACAGGTTCAACACTGATGAATCCTGAAGGCATAAAGTCATCACTAATAGTCGATCTCGGGTGCTTTTCAGCGTAGTACTCTGGATGATAGAAACCTAACGAAGGACTTATGATACTAGTGATATAGTCTTTTCTTTTTCCATCAGCGTAAGTAGGAGTGTAGAAAGGAAGAGTATTCATACGTATGGTAGAGTCTGAGCCACTACCATCGCGTTCATTATGCCCTGCTACAAACGAAACACCTGCTTTCAACCATTTTGTAACTTGAGTATTAACACTACCATTGAGAGTGTAACGTTTGTAATCGGAAGAAGGGTTCAAGGTTCCCTCTTGTTTAAAATATCCTAAAGAAAGATAGTACGATGTACTCTCTGTCCCTCCTGAAAGAGAGACATCTGTTCGTGTAAGAGGAACAAAATCTCGAAAGAAAACTTTATCCCAACGAGTATTATAAGGGTTTTCTGCCAATATTTTGTTAGCAGCAGCTTCAGCTACTTCGCGAGTGGAGCCCATACTGGTCATCCCCGCTGCCGAGATAATAGAAGATGGACTTCTTTCAAGCCAAAAGTCCATATATTCACGTGGCGTCATCATATCGTCGAAGAATTTGCGACTGGCATTGGTAAGTGCTGAAAAACCAAGCTGATGGCTAATTGTGATATTGGTACGCTCATTACGGCGTCCTTTTTTGGTAGTAATCAAAATCACCCCATTGGCAGCACGTGCCCCATAGATAGAGGTAGAAGCAGCGTCTTTAAGCACCGTAATCGTTTCTATATCATTAGGGTTAAAGTCGCTCATCACACTACTACTCACCGCTATTCCATCCATTATATACAAAGGTTCTTGAGTACCTGTTTTTGCCAATGCTCCTTGGAAGTTATTATAACCGTGGATAAGGATATCACTATTGCTACCGGGTCTTCCTGATGAGGTAGTAACCACAACCCCTGCTAATCGTCCTTGTAAGGCATCGGATACGCTGGCTACCGGAGCGGCACTCACATCCTTGCCTTGTACTTGTGCGACTTGTGCGACGGTGCGGCTAGCGAGCTTAGGAGCTCCATAGCCGGTAACCACCATTTCTTCAAGCTCTTGTACATCGTCCTTCATCACAATGTCTAAATGTTTAGAGCTTGCTGTGATTTTCTTTTCGATAGTTTTCATCCCCAAAAAGGAATATTGCAGCACATCGCCTACTTTGGTTTGAATGGTGTACTTTCCATCCATATCGGTGGCAGCACCTCGCTGGGTACCTTTCACCAATATCAATACGCCTAATAAAGGCTCGCCTTTTTCATCTTTTACAGTTCCTGAAACTTCTATGTTTTGTGCAAACATTGCAAAAGTAGCTGTTAAGAAGAAAATCCACGTGTAAAATAACTTTAGCTTCATTTTTCTGTTTAAAAAATTAGGGTGCAAAGATAATAACAATTCGCAAGATCACAAATAAATGACAATAGGATTTTATTGCTTTTTCCGTTTTTGCAAAAAGTTGTAAGCATTGGTAACAAGGTTGTAACACAATAACAACAGTAAAAAGAGGGATAATAGCTATCTACTAATTTGGTAATTTGCTAATTACGCCGTACCTTTGCCGCCTGAAACTTAAAAACAAAACACTATGGACTTTCTGCAATTAGCACAAAATCGTTATACTACTAAACATTACAGCTCTCAGCGTGTGAGCGATGAAGATATTGCTAAACTCAAAGAGATATTACGCCTCGCTCCTTCATCTATCAACTCCCAACCTTGGCAATTTGTTTTCATAAGTGATGAGGCTACTAAGGAAGCTTTCGCCAAAGTATCGTTCATCAATGAGGAACGCGTAAAACAAGCCAGCCATTTAGTGGTGTTTATGGCAAATAGTGCCTTGCCTTCATTTGAGAAAAAGCTCGCTAAAGCTGCTACCGAAACAGGACTTGGCTTTTATCACAAGGTGCAAAAACCCAAAGGTGATGTAGGGCTCTATGCGTGGATGAACAACCAAGTGTATATCGCATTAGGATTTTTCCTCAGTGCGTGTGCGGCAATGGGCATTGATAGCACCCCTATGGAGGGCATTGTCAATACCGAATACGACAGACTTTTAAACGAACCTGAATACACTACGCTCTTTGCCGTGGCGATAGGCTATCGCGACCCTAAGGACAGCAATCAGTTGCACTTGCGACCTAAATCACGTTTGCCTTTAGAAGAGGTAGTAAAGGATTTTAAATTATGACCCAAAAACGCGATATACGCGCTCTTACTAAAGAAGAACTCCGCACTTTTTTTGAAAGTAATGGCGACAAGGCTTTCCGCGGCAACCAAGTATACGAATGGTTGTGGCAGAAAGGGGTACATACTTTCGACGAGATGACCTCCCTGCCCAAAGCTACACGCGAGATGCTTGCTGAACACTTCAGTATCAACCACATCAAAGTGGATGTGATGCAACGCAGTAACGATGGTACGATTAAAAACGCAGTGCGCCTGCACGATGGCTTGTTGGTAGAGTCGGTGTTGATTCCTACTGATACCCGCACCACTGCTTGCGTATCCAGCCAAGTGGGGTGTAGTCTCAACTGTTCGTTTTGTGCGACAGCGCGCCTCAAACGTATGCGCAATCTCCTGCCCGATGAAATATTCGACCAAGTGAAAGTAATCGACGAGCAGAGTCGCTCTTTCTTTGGTCGTCCGCTTTCTAACATAGTGTTTATGGGAATGGGCGAACCGCTGATGAACTACAACAATGTTCTGAAGGCTATCGACAAGATTACTTCGCCTGAAGGCTTAGGAATGTCGCCCAAACGCATCACGCTATCCACTTCGGGTATCCCCAAATTGATAAAAAAAATGGCTGATGACGAGGTAAAATTCAAATTGGCAGTATCTTTGCATTCAGCCATTGGCAGTGTGCGCACAGGCATTATGCCTTTCAATGAGCAATTCCCGTTAGAAGAACTGCGAGAAGCTTTGGCATATTGGTACCAAAAAACTAAAAACCGCATCACTTACGAATATGTAGTGTGGAAGGGTATCAACGACCAGAAAAAGGATGTAGAGGCGCTGATAAAATTCTGCAAGTTTGCCCCTTCTAAGGTAAATCTCATTGAGTACAACCCCATAGACGACGGTGATTTTCAACAAGCCGACCCTAAAGCACTTGAACTTTACCAAACAATGCTTGAAGCAGCAGGCATTACCGTTACCGTTCGCCACTCACGCGGTAAAGACATCGATGCTGCCTGCGGACAATTAGCGAATAAGAAGGCTTAGGTGTCAGGTGTCAGGGGATAGGTATAGAGCCCTAACAATAGTATAAAAAATAATTAAAAAAACCAACAAAATGAATAAAATAAAAGACTTTAAAGATTTGATTGTTTGGCAAAAAGCAATGGATCTTGTAGTTGAAGTTTACAACTTAGTTAAGAAACTACCTAAAGAAGAACAATTTGCTTTAAGTGCCCAAAAGTTCTAATGCCGAATTAGAAACACAATTATTGCTTTGTGTTATGATTAATTATCTAAACAATTCTGATATTGAAAAAGCTTTGGGTTTAATAAAAGAAGTAGGAAAAATGCTTACTTCTTTACAAAAAAGTTTGACAATAAGTAATACACAATAGTTACATTATCCTACCCCCCTGTGGCCTAAGGCCTATAGCCTAAAAAAGAATGGAAGTATTTTTAATAAAAGCGGCTCAATTAATTCTGAGTCTTTCAATTTTAGTAGTCCTACACGAATTAGGACATTTTATCCCTGCTAAACTCTTCAAAACAAGAGTAGAAAAGTTTTTTCTTTTCTTTGATGTGAAGTTTTCCCTCTTCAAAAAGAAGATAGGTGAAACTGTATATGGCATCGGGTGGCTACCACTGGGCGGCTACGTGAAAATTGCCGGTATGATTGATGAGAGTATGGATAAAGAGCAAATGGCGCAACCTGCACAACCGTGGGAGTTTCGCTCTAAACCTGCGTGGCAACGCCTTATCATTATGATAGGTGGGGTAACCGTGAATTTGCTCTTAGGGTTCTTTATTTACTCAATGATTCTCTTCGCTTGGGGGCAAGATTACCTCAAACCCGAAGGTGTGAAAGATGGTTTTGCCGTTACTCGCACTATGCGTGCTTATGGTTTTAAAAATGGCGACATTGTAACCGCTATCGATGGCAAGCCTTTGGAGAATGTGTTGGAAGCCAGCAAACACATTTTGTTGCGCGACCCCAAACAGCTTACCGTACAAGGCATCGACGGCAATACACGCACCCTTTCTCTCCCCGAAAACATAGGTAAAACCCTATACTTACGCGGTGAAACTGCTCCTTTTAGCATCAAAACAAAAGCTATTATCGATACCGTTTTTCCAGAATCACCAGCAGCTAAAGCAGGCTTGCAAAAAGGCGACAAATTAGTAAGCATTGGCGGAGAACCTATCTACTATTTTTCGGACGTACCTCCTGCCCTTACAATGGCTCCTGAGGGTACTCCCGTGAGTGTGATGATAGAACGCGACGGAGTAGCTAAAGAACTAAAAATAGTTCTCGGCGAAGAGAAAAAAATGGGAATTTCGGCAGGACAACGAGAAGGCGAAATACAGCTTTCACATAAAAACTACTCTTTAGGAGCTGCCTTAAGTCACGGAACTGCTTATGGCTACAACGTGTTGCGCGACTATGTTTCGCAATTTAAATTTGTATTCACCAAAAAAGGTGCAAGTGAAGTAGGTGGTTTTGGCTCTATAGGCAAACTTTTCCAAGATAATTGGAACTGGCTTTCTTTCTGGCAAATCACTGCCTTCCTTTCTATCGCTTTAGCCTTTATGAATATCTTGCCTATACCTGCTTTAGACGGCGGACACGTGGTATTCCTCCTCTATGAAATGGTAACAGGTAGAGCTCCTAATCAAAAAGTATTAGAATACGCTCAAATGGTAGGATTTGTAATCCTCATTGCTATCTTGCTATATGCCAATGGTAGCGACTTGTATAGAGCAATTTTTAATAGATAAAGCCAGCGAGGGCTCACAGCTGGGTATGTGGATAAAAGATATTGACTAAATGAAACACATTTACTTCATCATATTATTCTTGAGTTTTGGGGCTCTGCAAGCGCAGAGCCTTGAAAAGGTGCGCGCTGCCTATATTACAGCTTCCGATAGCAAAGAGAACGCTACAGCTTTTGTAGAGCTGATAGCCAATGCTCCTACTACCGATGTAGTGCTAAGCGCCTATAAAGGGGCGAGCAAAATGATATTAGCAAAATTTGGAGGGGGTAGAGTTGCCTTGCTCAAAGAGGGCAAACCGTTATTAGAAAACGCCCTCAAACAGCAACCTCAAAATGCTGAACTCCATCTCATACGCCTCAGTGTACAAGAACACTTGCCCAAAGTAGTACCCTATCGCAACAACATCACTGCTGATAAGGATTTTATACTCGCACACTACGCTCAGCAATCTCCTGAATTACAAAAACATATAGCAGGATTTGTAAAGAAGTCGAAAGTGTTTAACGATGAAGAGAAAAAGAAAATGGGACTATGAACTATTGCGTTTTAATTCCTACTTATAACAATGCTAAAACCCTCGCTCGCGTGATTGATGGGGTGTTGCGCTATACCTCTCACATTATCATAGTGAATGATGGCGCAACCGATGCTACTCCCGATATACTCGCGCGTTACCCCCAACTCACTATTATTCATCTTCCCAAAAACAAAGGCAAAGGCAATGCCCTGCGCATAGGCTTTAACAAAGCTCGTGATTTAGGCTACGACTACGCCCTTACCATCGACTCCGACGGACAACATTACCCCGATGATATCCCCGTATTTATAGCCGCTATAGAAGCTGAAAATGAACCTACTCTGCTGGTAGGCAGCCGCAATATGACCCAAGATGGCGTGCCTAAGAAAAGTAGCTTCGGACATAAATTTTCTAACTTCTGGTTTCACCTCGAAACGGGTGTCAATCTCCCCGATACACAATCGGGATATAGGTTGTATCCTTTGCATCACATCCCTAAGAAATATTATACCGAAAAGTTTGAGTTTGAAATAGAAATATTAGTGCGCAGCAGTTGGAATGGAGTACAACTAAAAAATGTACCTATACAAGTGTTGTACGACCCCGAAGAACGCGTTTCTCATTTTCGCCCTTTCCGCGATTTTATGCGTATCAGCTTGCTCAACAGCGTGTTGGTACTTATCGCGCTTTTCTATATCAAGCCGCGTAATTTCTTTAGAGATGCCAAAAAAAAGAGCCTTAAACGCTTCATCAAAGAAGATATATTAGAAAGCAACAGCAGCGACAGCGTGAAAGCAGGTTCAGTAGCATTAGGCGTATTCTTTGGCATTGCACCTTTTTGGGGTTTTCAAACCATACTTACTATCACTTTGGCAGTATTCTTCAATTTGAACAAAACTTTAGCTTTTATCTGCTCCAACGTGAGTATTCCCCCAATGATACCAGTGCTTATCTTCTCTTCTCTTAAAATAGGTACTTTTTTTGTGGGAGGCACCATTCTGCCGCAAGGCGACCTCACAGCAATGGAATATATCCAAAACAATTTGTTACAATATTTAGTAGGAAGTTTTATTTTGGCAATTAGCGCCTCATTGTTGTTAGGGTTGCTCACTTATGGATTGTTGAAATTGAAGAAAAGATAATTTTTTGCTTCGTAAAAAACTAATCCAATCCATTATAAAACCTTTTTTACAAAAGGCAACTGATGCTTATTCCTCTTTTATCTTTTACATTTGAACTTTTGTTATCTAATTTAAAATATATTTTTGCCAAAAAAATAACCATTGATAACTAATTTCACCCTGCCAATGTGCGTTGGGAACTTGTACTGAGAATAAAAGAACTCAAAAAGAAAGTGACAAAACAATTCAAAATAAAATAAATGATAGCAAAAGAATATATCCCTATTTATATTGTATTAATAGTTCTTACACTTTTTTATATAAAGGATAAAAGAAAGAAGAAAAATGATGACAACCCAATGAATATAGCAAGGGTCTAGGCAATATCCCAGATGGGTAATGTTCCAAATAGGTGCAAAAAATACAGCGAAAATTAATTTTATGATGAATATACAAAGAGAAAATGGAATTGATGAAGTGAATTGTGCTTTCAGAATGCTGAATATGAGTCTTGACCAATTTATTCAGATACAACACTCAATGGTGAGTTTAGATTTAGACTTTGAGGTGAATGAGGAGCATAGAAACATTATTATAGATATAAATCGCAAAGAAGATGTCAATACAATTATTCAGCTTTGTAAAAAATTCAATATAAAAAAAGGAAATATATATTGTTCTATCATATCATCTTATGACAATGGAGGTTTTACGCTTCCTTCATATATTATGTATTTGATAAAAGAAATGCAGGAAATAGAATTGGATTTTTCATTTGTGGTATGTTGATAATGAATTAAATATGTTAGAAGTGCTTAAACACAAAATTACTAATTTTCGGGAACTTTTACTTTATTTAAAAAGTTTTGAGGTGTCAAAATAAATTCACATATTTGCACTCTGAAAACTAATATATTACGAATTTATTCAAAGGACAAAGCCTCTTAGAGTTTACTGAACGCTTTAAAACTGACTTAGATTGCGAAGAATATTTAGCTTCTTTAAAATGGGAAGGCGGATATTACTGTCGCAAATGTGGTGGCTATAAAAAATATGAAATCCGAAAAGATTTTTCGCGTACTTGTAATATCTGTGGAGATTAGGAGAGAAAATTATGCAGGTAAAATTAGATAAAATTTCAGAGTGGACGACTACGGGATTCAAGCTAAGCAATGGTGCCTATCAATATGCTCCCATAAATGCAAAAAATCATTTTGCACGAGGAAAAGACGAATTTGTTATCTGGAGTAGCGGCGATGACGGCAATTGCTACGGTATCGTTTGGATAAAGGCGGGGCAATGGTCATTCATTCCGTCTCCCGCACAAAAGAAAAGCTGGAATAAGCCCGTTTTGTTGGATACAGATTCCGATATTTTAATTATTAGCGGAGAAGATAAAAAAGTCTGGTGGGTGTCGTCTCCCGAGCAGAAACCGTGCGAAGTTGTAAGTGAAAACTTGTGTGCTGCAGAGAATATCACGGAGATTTCCACACTTGGCGAAAACGGGGTTTATCCGATTATTTGCCGTGTCGACGGAGAGGTTTTTGCCGCAAATAGTTTTACCTCTCTACACTATGACAATGAGACACATACGCTGCATTGGGACAAGCAACTCACCCCTGTATTTACAAATGAAAAAGTCCGAAGCAATTTTATGCTATCCTTAGGACGGGCAGAGGGTATCTATCACAAAATGGATTTTAGTTACTCCTATCCCCAGATAGGTAGCCTTATGATAAAAGATAATTCGATTTATGCCTTCGTGGAAGCAGATACAATAAATCCTTGCAGCTTATCACGATTCAAGTATTATTGGTACCTCGAACTCACCCAAGACGGTATCTACAAGAGGAAAATATGGGGAAAGGAAAAATTGGAAAAGCTTGCACAAAAACAAGGTTTGAGGGGAAAATTCAGCGCCCAAAAAGAATATCTAATCCTATCTCCGATTTTCAAGACAGATGAATGGAAAGGAAACCAAAAACTGTTGAGATTGTCTGACTTGGAGCTTCTGGATATTACATTCCCAAGGGGATATTCTAAATTCAGGATTATGGATATTTGGGATGATTACGTATTTATCAGCGACGAGGCATACCATATCGCCCTCTGCAAAATGGTGGTATAGATGATTTATTGTATCTTTGCACAAAGTTACTGAATTTTGGTGTTCTTTTTTCTCAAACACAATTTTACTAATTTTCAGGAACTTTTATTTTTTTAAACAGCTTCTTCATAAAAAACAGAATGTATGATTTATTACAAAATATCTATTTTCATCATTTTATCTCTTGCTTTAAAATGTGCAATCGGGAAAGGCGATAATATCCCAAAGAATAGTATAAGTAATTCAACTCTTATTGAAGGGGTAAATACTTCAGCATCATTCATAAAGAACATTGAATTAAAACAATACAAATACAAAAGCTCCTATATTGAAGATTTAAAATTAGATGATTTTCAAAAAAAGGATTTTCGCTTAGAGTTTTTCAATTTTTTAAAAGAACAAGATTTTGAAAAAGAGGAATATGCTCAAGTTTTTTTCATAAAACTATTGTTAGTTCGCATCGAACAGAAAGATGAAGCTATTTTATATGATATTTTGAATCATATTTTTAAAGATGATTCATTAGGATATTATTTAGAAGATTATAATGTATATTTATACCAACTTTTCTTATATAAACCTCATTTTTTCATTAAAAACGCCTATAAATATGGTGATTCTTCAATAATTAATTACATCAATCATTCTTTGCCAAACGCTTTGCTCACAGACGAGAAAACTATCAAAAACGATATGGGTGAAATCCTAAAAGAGAATGACAACCAGCTTTTGATAAGTGAACAACAAGTCGACCTTTTTTCATTAGCAGCATTAAAGAATAAAATCAAGAAACAGAGTGTTATAGAAGTTTTTTATGCCCCTTCGCTTAAAACAGGATGGAAAGAGAAAACTGCTGTTTATTACAATATTTACAATTGTATTAACGAAGAAATTTCAACATCCTTAACCGTAGAAGAAAGAAAATATTTTGAAGAAAATTTTTACCCAATGTTTCAAGATTATATTGTAAAAAACAAATAAAAAGAAGCCTGTCCCACCGCGGATAAAATGTTAAATATCCTTTTTTTCTTGCTTTGTAAAAAACTAATTACTAACTTTGTAGCGAAATTTTAAAACCTTCATAATATGAAAAAATCCATACGTTATATATTGCTCACTATAGCCATTATATCATTTATTCCTATTTATATGAATGGTTTTGCTGAATACCAACTCAATAAATGGTTAGTAGCATTGTCATACATAGTGCTATTCAGTAATATTTTTGTTATTGGCTATTTTGTCAGTAAGAGAGAAAAGCGTTAACTCACTTCAATCTCAATTTTTAATCTTAATACCTTATTTATTATGAAACCTTTTTTAAGAAAAGATGTAAAAAGCGTCTTATTTGTGTTAGCAACCATCGGATTTTTTGTAGAAATAGCCTTTCTATGTTTTGCAAATTTAAATGGTAAAGAGGTATTAAGCAATAGCCTTACAGCATTGGTATGTTTGCTTTCAGCTATTTCTATAGGTTTTGCTTTACAAAAAGAAAGACAACAAGAATAACATTTGTACATAAGTAACTCTATCTTCTCAAATGAAACATCTTTTATTTACGCTAATATGTTTAGTGAATACCTCTTTTGCACAAAAAATAGATTTTTTTGAAAAATTAGATTTTAAAGATTTAGTTTTTTATGGAAAAGAAATTAGTTTTGCTATGCAAATAACGGGTAATACCGAAAAAAGTTGTAAAGGGAATTTTAAAATTTCCTCTAACACGTACGAAATAGAAAATTGCACACTTAGCGAACAAGAACCTACTAATATAAAAGATATAAACCAGATTAAAGAATTACTGAAATTTGCTGTGCGTACCTCAAACGCTATGTATAGCTCTCTTTATCAATATGATGCACATAATAAGGGAAAGTTTAAAACTTCTTATGTGTCCGATAATACTTGGAAACTCACTTGTGCCGACAAGGCGACAAGAGAGATGATGCAGTTAAGTAAAAACGATAAATGTTATTTTATGGTCACCCTAAACGAAAAGGGGTATATTACTCAAATAAAATCGGTTATAGAGGGTATAAGGGAAGATATTGTGCATTATACAACGCAATATCTATCACCTGAAGATGCTGAAGCCTTAGGAGGAGCGATGGGCAAACTCTTTGTAGGCAATACTCTTGTAGCTTTTTTTACTGATATAGAAGGTAAGTTTTTGGATAAACAGACTGGTAATACTCTCCATTTTCAATTAAAAACTAATCCATTATAAAACCTTTTTTAACCTTTATGAATCCCAAAAAACCAATTCTTATTATCACAATGCTGTTGCTCGCTTTGGGCTACACCATTTATGCTGTTATAGAATACCTTCACAATCAAGGGAAAATCGCTCCTTTTTTATCAGGAGTTTTATTCGTTATTCTTTTCTCAAAATTGTATTTCGATACTAAAAAGGAAAGAAAATAATTGATTATTTCACACTATTCTCTTCTTTTTAATAGATTCCTTTGTCCTTTAAAATATTATTTATAATTTTGCGAGAAATTTGTACTAATGAAAGAAACTACCGAAATTACCCTCAATAAATCACAACTCCCCTCTTGGCTGGCAACATTCAGCGCTACCCAAAAACCTCAGCATATTATCATTACACTACCCGAAGAGGAACACTGGCTCAAAAAAGACCTCAAACCACTTGCTTCGTTTGCAAAACAGTACAGCCAGCAACAAGCAAAATCGGTGGTGGTGGTGCAACGCGCTTTGGCTCTCGAAGATTTTGAACTCAGCCTGCACATCGCCCCTACCCTACAAGAAGCCTACGACCTTATTGAACTCGACGAAATAGAACGCGACTTATGGAAGTAACTATCTTAGGTTGCCACAGTGCGACCCCTCGCTCTAATGCCCGCCCCTCGGCTCAACTGCTCGAAATGCGCGGTCATCTGTTCCTCATCGATTGTGGAGAGGCTACCCAAATCGCTCTCCGCAATGCCAATGCTAAATTCTCCCGCATCAAGCACATCTTCATATCTCACCTCCACGGCGATCATTTCTATGGACTTTTCGGACTTATTTCTACTTTCCAACTCCTTGGTCGTGAAGCCGAAATGCATATCTACGGACCTAAAGGCATCAAAGAAGCGGTGCTACTCGTACTCAAACTCGGCGGGGCTTACACGCCTTTCCCTTTGTATTTTCACGAACTATCTTCTAAAAATTCTGAACTCTTATACGAAGATGACAAAGTGCTAGTGCGCACTATTCCGTTGCAACACCGCGTCTATACCAATGGTTTCCTATTTCAAGAAAAAGAAGGTGAACGCCGCCTGAATATGGATGCTATCGCCCAATACCCCGAGATTGAAGTATGTGATTATCAGAATATCAAAAACGGAAAAGACATCATTTTAGAAAATGGTAAAACTATTGCTAATACTGAACTCACTTTTGAACCTCATCGTCCGCAAAGTTACGCCTATTGCAGCGACACGGTTTATTTAGAAGATTTGGCAACCGAAATACGAGGAACAAGAGTGATTTATCACGAATCTACTTTCTTGAAAATCAATGAAGAACTTGCTGCTAAAACAATGCACGCTACCGCCTACCAAGCAGGGCTTGTCGCCAAAAATGCTCAGGCTGAAGCGCTTATTTTAGGGCACTACTCCTCTCGCTACCCCGATGTAAATATGTTTAAACAAGAAGCCCAAGAGGTTTTTAAGAATGTTTTTTTAGCTGAAGACGGAAAAAAGTTTGTTTTTGAAAATTAGTATTGGCACTGTTTTTGAAGAAATTGCCAACTGAAAAACTAATAATCAACAACAGCAAATGAAAACCTTTTTTTTTAGCCTTTTGGCAAGTGTCTTCACTTTAGGATGCGCTAATGGAACCGCTACTAACCAACAAGTTTCAACTAACAACAAGAACCTCAACAACGAGATGAAAGAACAAAATTACTCCAATACTACCGATATTTATTTTGCAGGAGGCTGCTTTTGGGGCACTGAACACTTCTTCAAGCAAATACGCGGAGTGATCGCTACCGAAGTAGGTTATGCCAATGGCAACCTCTCGCAAGCGCCTAACTACCGCCAAGTGTGTGTGGGCGATACAGGTTTTGCCGAAACGGTGAAAGTTACCTACGATCCTCAACTCATCAACCTGAACCAACTACTCGACCTCTATTTCAAAATCATCGACCCTACGTCCCTCAACAAACAGGGCAACGACCACGGCACTCAGTACCGCACGGGTATCTACTACATAAATGAAGCTGAAAAACCTCTTATCGAGAAAGCTATTGCCATAGTGGCAAAACAATACTCCCAACCTATAGTGGTAGAGGTACTTCCGCTAAAAAATTTCTACAAAGCCGAAGAATATCACCAAGATTATTTAGACAAAAATCCGCAAGGGTATTGCCATATTTCACCCGCTTTGTTTGAGTTGGCTCGCCAAGCGAATCCCGCTCCTACCGAGAAGACTTTCAAAAAAGCTTCTAAAGCCGACCTCCGCAAGCAGCTCACCCCCGAACAGTACGCTGTAACCCAAGAAAGCACCACCGAACGTCCGTTTGCTAATGCTTATTACGATGAATTTCGTGAAGGTATTTACGTGGATATCACCACTGGTGAACCGCTTTTTGTCTCTACCGATAAGTTTGAATCAGGATGTGGATGGCCAAGTTTCTCTAAACCTATCGACAACAAGCTCATCGCTGAAAAAACGGATACTTCTCACAATATGACCCGTACCGAAGTGCGCAGCAAATTAGGCGATGCTCACTTAGGGCACGTGTTCAACGACGGACCTAAAGATAAAGGCGGCTTGCGTTACTGCATCAACAGTGCTTCGTTGCGCTTTATCCCTAAAGAAGATATGGAAAAAGAAGGTTATAGCCAATATCTTCCTTTATTAAACACTAAAAATACCCAAAACACTAAAACTAAAACTACTAAGAAAAATAAGAAGAAATAAATAACACTGATGAAGAAAATTTTATCATTTATAGGACTCCTTTTTTGCGCCATAGCCTGCAAAAACGCTTCAGCTCCTGCAACAGGACAAATTATCGCTCAGCAAGAGATTACTAACCAAATTTATTTTGCTGCCAAACCTATTGTATCGGCTCACCGCGGTGGTGGCGGCGAAGGTCTCAAAGGATACCCCGAAAACTGCTTGGAAAGCATTCAGTATCTTTCTACTAAGGGAGTGCACAGTTTTGAAATTGACATTTTTGAAAGTGCCGATGGTGATTTGCTTTTGATGCACGACAACAGTTTAGGTCGTACTGCAACGGGCAAAGGTGAAGTTTCTGCTATGTCTACCGCCGATTTACTCAAAGAAAATCTAAAAGATGAGTTCGGTAATGTAACTCAGTTTAAAATTCCTTATTTAAAAGATGTATTAGCGTGGTGTAAAGCCAATCACGGATACCTAATGCTCGATTTCAAAAAAGGAATTTCTTACCAAAAAGTAGTAGATTTAGTACGTGCTGAAGGTATGGAAGCCCAAGTGGTGCTCATCAGCTATAATACCGAGCAAGCCAAAGCGCTCTACAAAGTGGCTCCTGAGATGTTGCTCTCGGTAAGTGTGCGCAACAACGATGAGTTAGAACGTATATTGCAAACGGGTATCCCAAAAGAAAAATTGGTAGCCTTTACAGGTATCAAAGTAGCTCCCGATGCGCTCTACCAACGTTTGAACGAACTGAAAATCCCTGCTATTTTGGGTACTTTAGGAAACTTAGACAAACGTGCGGCAACTAAAGGTGACCATCTTTACAAAGAATGGGCGCAAAAAGGTATTCAAATTTTCTCTACCGATAGACCTCTTTCCCTTTCGTTTTAAACTTCGGGCAAGTACTGCCAATAACGCTTAGGCATATTCCTGAGCTGGTACTTGCTGTTCTTGCGTTCGGCTATGTTGATGTGCTGGAAATAAGTTTTCCAAAGCATTTCATAGCCGTCGGGCAGGGAGGTGGATAGCTTCCCAAATTGTTTATCGGCGGGAGTAAAGGGGATAACTTCTTCTAAATTGTAAGCAAAACCATAGGTGCGTTGCGGGTCGTAGAGCACCCACTGCTGGTCGGAAAATCTATTTTTGAAGTGAGGTACTACCAAAGCCAGCACATCGTACTCAGGAACTATTTTGGCGAAATACAAATCGCCTACCTTCTCAAAACGCACAAACTCTTTCATACGGTGTACTTCTCTGCCTACACTTTTGGCAGCCTTTTGTATGGCAGCAATAGCCGTGTTCCCATAGTTTTCAAGCACTTGTTCTTCAGGGTATTGTATCATCAATCGGATGGCGGCTAATAGATAGTTTTCCATTCCCTCTTCTTCCGATAGGAAAGCCCTCAATACCACTGCTTTCCCTTCTTTTCCCCAACATTGTTCTATTTTGTTCAGCACGCGTTCAGCCTTAGCTGCATCGGTGTATACAATTATTGCTTCCTCAAACAGAGAGGGAGCAAATTGGTGTTGGGCAACGATAGCAACTTCCTCATAACGGTATTCAAAAACTACAAAAACCGCTGTGAGGAAGCCTTCAAAAGTACTATCGTATACTAAAATCTTCAAAATTAAGGTGCTATTTTTAGTAAATTAGTTCTGTATTCAGCTATTTGGTGATAATTATTACTAATTGCCCATTCAAAAATCTCTTTTCGTTGGGTTTCGGTTATAGCTTTATATATTTTGTCAAATTCAGCTTCAGGAAGTAATAAAATATACTTAATGATGCGCGTATTGAAAGCAAAACGCTCACTTTTCATCAGTCCAATAAGATCAGTAGGAGTTTTGATAGCAAAATAATTGAAGTGATTTTCAATTTTAGGGTCTATATCCTTATTGGTAAGTTCGGCGTAGTACAAGAAAAAGAAATCGCCTTGTACGTTGTATTGTTTGAGAATGCGGTTCACGGTGTGTTCGTGGCTACCAGTGATTTTGATATCGTCAATAAGCAAGCAGCATTTCCCTTCTATAAAAGTGCGATCGATGTAATAAGTATCATTAGCAATGAGGTTTACGCGTTGTTCATAGCTCATATTGCCATAATCCTGCACGTAGGTTTGATTGCGGTGTATTTTGGCAGTTACGCAAGATTTGCGGTCGTGTTGAAAAAGAAAGTAGTTCAGTTCTTTCTTAAAATAATGACACAGATAGTCGGATGCAGTAGGAATTGCGTAATACGGACTTGGCAAAAGCACAATTTCATCTTGTGCTAAAATGAAATCACTGTGCTGGGCGATAAACCCAGCAAAGAGTTCTTTGCCAAATTGTTCGGCAACAGCTGTGTCGCCAAATTTAAATCTACTGTAGGCGGCTTCGCTAAAAGTACAAGCCTCGGCGCTCTCTATAGAGTGCAGACTAAAACGTTTATTCATTTAATTTAGATAAAAGTTAAGAGATAAGAAAGGCGCACAAACCTGCATTGGTAGCACCTTGTATATCGGCAATAGGATTATCGCCTATGTGCAGCCACTGAGTTTTTTCAACGGGGCGCAAGGCGTTAGTAAGCTCATAAGCCTTCTGGAAAATCGCGGGGTTAGGTTTGGCAATTCCTTCCTCATCGGAATAGAGTTCAAATGAAAAATAGGATGCTAATCCGTAGTACACCAATACCTTATGCAAGGTCTTCCCCTTAATGAAAGCCGTATTGCTCAACAGACTTATGGTCTTCCCTTGCGATTGAATTTCGGCGAAAAGCTCATCAATCTCAGGGTCTAATAGCTGAGGCATATAATGCAAAAAGAGAGTTTCCTGTTCTGCAAAACACGCTTCCCAATCAATCTTTTCATCTATGGGAACATTCAACAGCGTGAGTACTCTCTCAAAAAGCACTTGCTGAGGGATGTGTAGCCCCGTGCGTTCACTTTCGGCATTAGCTTGCAAATCTACCGTACGTATCGCTTTGTGCACCTCTTCTAAAGGTGCAGTAATGCTAAAATAGTAGCGCAACCATCGGTCTCGTTGTTCTTTGAAAACAGGATGAGAACGGATGATTGTGAGCCACATATCAAATGAAAAGTGCTGGTATTTCTGTAGGTCGATAGTAGTCATTATTGGGGGAGTTCGGGCATTCGTTCGTGATAAGCCGGTGAAGAAAGTGTTTTGAGGAAAGCTACCAAGGCTTCTTTTTCCTTTCTACTGAGGTTCAGAGGCTGCAATAGGCGGTCGGTAGTAGGGAAAAGCGTATCTTTTTTTTGGTTTTCGCGAGGTTCAGGGCGTGGCATTCCTATGTTGTACATCTCCACAACCCCCTCAAGGTCGGGCATAAAGCCATTGTGCATATAAGGGGCAGTGCGTGCCACCTCTCTAAGCGATGGTGTTCTAAAGCTCCCCACATCTTCTTTCTTTTTAGAGTGTTTGTACTTGCCTAAATCCTCGTACATACGTCCGTAATAGGAAAGTCCCACATTGTGAAACTGGTTATCGGAGAACAGAGGGGTATTGTGACAATTGATGCAGCGCGCTTTGGTGCGGAAAAGGTGTAAGCCTACAACTTCCTCATCGGTGAAGCGTTTTTTATCCCCACTGATAAAGCGGTCGAATTTGCTTTTGCCACTCACAATAGTGCGTTCATAAGTAGCAATAGCTTGGGTAATACGTTCGATAGTTATCTTATCGTCACCAAAAGCCTTTACAAAGTAAGGTTTGTAGCCTTTAATTTTGCGAATGCGTTTTACCGATAAATCTTGGGTAGAGTGCATTTCCACGGGGTCGGTCATAGGACCTAAGGCTTGAGCTTCTAAAGTAGCAGCCCTGCCGTCCCAAAAGAAAGAAGTATAATAGCCCGTGTTGAGAATAGTCATTGCGTTGCGTACCCCCGTACGGCGGTTATGTCCAAACGACACACTGCGACCGTCACCCCAGCCCAATTGAGAATCGTGACAAGAAGCGCAGGATATTTGTGTTGAACGCGATAAACGGGGGTCGAAAAAGAGCAGTTTGCCCAGCGTTTTTTTATCTTCGGAGAAAGGATTATCAGTGGGAAAAGGCATTGGAGGTAATGAGCCTATATCTTGAAAACCAGCTACAAGAGTGCTGTCTAAGGTAGGAGCTTCCCATTTTGTAGGGTCGCCAGAACTATACATCGTTCGCAGTTGAGCGATATATTCGGGGTCGGTGAAGATATCGTCTTTATGGCGTAGCGTAAAAGCCAAAAGAGCTAAAATACCAAGTATGATAAGAGGAAATTTCTTCATAGAGAAATATTAACGAGTAAAACTCTTAGGCAAGCCCACTCTTTTGATTGTTTCCTTAGCACGTGCTAATTTTTCAGCAAAATAAGGATGATTATTATATATATCAAGAGAAGAATCTGGTTCCATCAATATATAATAAGGCGTTTCTTTCTGTACCTTTAAAGGTTTTCGCACCGGTTTATTTCGTTTCGTTGTCATAGTTTACTCTTTTACGTTTGATTACAAATGCTTCATAATTAATATTGGGACGAAAATCTTCCCATTCTTGATTCAAAAGACACTGTAGTTCAAAATCTCTTTCTACTAAATCAAAATATTTCACTATATTTATCTGATATAATCTCGTTCTTGAAGGAGTACTCCCTTCAGCATAAATCCAAGCCTCAGGAAATTTTTCTGTAAAAGCATAAATTGCTGAAACTACTGAACTTAGAACTTTTTCAGTATCCCCATTATTAGATACAACTTTGTCATCTAACTCTTTAGTAATAGGATTCATATCTCCAAATCCTAAATTATAAAGACCTTTTTCTATTTCTTGAAAGGAGATAATCTTATGAATCATTCCTTTTTTTCCTTCACTTACAAAAGTATAAGTATCTCCTATTTCATTAGGGATTACTTTATATTTTGGCAGGTTCATAATATTTCAAATGATAGTTTGTTGTTATTATTTTGTAAATAATAGTGCAAAGATAAAGTTTTTCTCAGATATTTCTAAATTTTATCTATAGGTTAGTCTCTTTTTTCAAAAAACTATTTCTCCAATATGGAATGCGATAACCAAAATCGGTTTTGAGTTTGGTTTTATCTAATACTGAATAAGCAGGACGTGTAACTTTACTAGGAAACTCGGCTGAAGTACAAGGTAATACCTCACAAGCATTGCCCGCTTTGGTTACTATAGCCACAGCAAAATCGTACCACGAGCATACTCCCTCATTAGAAAAATGATATACTTCACGCTTACCGCGATACCAAGCATTTTCTATAGCTTGCACTATAAAATCGGCTAAATCGGCAGCATTAGTAGGCGTTCCTACTTGATCGATTACTACTTTTAGCTGGTCACGCTCGTTGCTAAGTCGCTGAATCGTTTTTACAAAATTATTGCCAAAGCGGAGAGAATAAAGCCAAGAAGTACGGATGATAAGATACTCAATTCCACTGTTTTGAACAGCTTGCTCAGCTGCCAATTTGGTACGACCATACACGCCGAGGGGTTGAGTAGCATCGGTTTCACGATAGGGCGTGTTTTTAGTACCTCCAAACACATAATCGGTAGAAATATGGATAAGAGGCAAGTGAAATTCGCTGCACACATTTGCCAAATGAACTACAGCTGTGTGATTGATAGCTTCGGCTGTAGCAGAATCATCTTCAGCTTTATCTACATTGGTATAAGCTGCACAATTCACGATGAGGTCAATAGCGTGCTGTTGAACGAAAGCACGAATAGCTTGGGCATCTGTAATGTCCAAGCTGTCGGCATCGCTAAAATAATAATTGCTTATACGGTGTGTGTTGTTTTGTATTTCGGAACCTAACTGACCGCTGGCTCCGGTTACTAATACATTCATTATTAGTAAGCGTAGCTAAACGCATTGCTACCTACGGTTGCAGCGTACTTATTGTACATTCTGTTAGCATCACCTTTGTATTTATCAGGTACACTGTTGCCAAATTTGTTGTACAAGGCTACAAATTTTTCTTTCAAATCAGGAGTAACTTCAGTGTTGAAATTTTCCATATACAAGATTTGTTCGATTAACTTTACAAATTCTTCCATAGCTTTTAACTTTTTTATTAAAATGAATTTTATTCTGTTTTGCGAGGGCAAAGATACGAAGAAAATGCAAAACAACAATGAAATAGTTATCAATTAAAATTAACACGTTATCAACATAGTTATGAACAGGAGTGATTTTACTAATTTACTAATTGGCTAATTGTCAAATTATCCCTATCTTTGCCCCCTGAATTATTAATAAAAACACAATAAAAATGGGAATTTTTGATAAACGCGAGAACTACAAACCTTTTGAATATCCTGAGGTTATGGAGTTCGTAAACGCTATGCACAAATCGTTTTGGGTGCACTCTGAAGTAGAATTTACTGCCGATATTCAGGATTTTAAATCTAATTTATCGACTGTAGAGCAAGAAGCCGTAAAGCGTGCCTTATTAGGTATTGCACAAGTAGAAGTATCGGTAAAAACCTTTTGGGGCGATCTCTACGACCTCTTTCCTAAACCCGAATTTAACGGTCTTGGCGCTACTTTTGCCGAGTGTGAATTCCGCCACAGCGAAGCCTACGCGCGCTTATTGGAGGTATTGGGTTACAACAACGAGTTTGAAAACCTCCTTGAAGTGCCTATTTTCAAAGAGCGCAACAACATACTAAAAGAATACCTCGCTAAAAACCGCGAGAATGCTATGGAGCGCATCCTTTTCTTCACCCTTATTATAGAGAACGCCTCTTTGTTCAGTCAGTTTGCTACTATTTTATCATTCACACGTTTCAAAGGTTATTTGAAAAATGTAGCCAACATCATTGCTTGGACTTCTATTGATGAGCAATTGCACGCCAATGCTGGTATTTATATCCTCAAAAAAATATTTGAAGAACGCCCCGAAATGAAAACCATTGCCGAGCACGAAGCTACTAATTTTATCCGCAACTACATTCTTTTGGAAGACAAGATGCTCGACTGGATTTTTGAACAAGGCGAGTTAGAATTCTTCAGCAAAAAAGACCTCGCTAACTATATGCGTTACCGCCTTGACGACTCGCTTACCCAACTCGGTTTAGACAAGCCTTTCAACATCAGTGGTGATGAAGCCAAACCTATGATGTGGTTTGAAGAAGAGGTATTTAGCAACGAACTCGACGATTTCTTTGCCAAACGTCCTACCGCCTATACCAAACACGACAAGAGCATCACCGAGAACGATTTGTTTTAAGGATTCAGGTATTAGGGGATAGGGGATAGAGGATAGGGGATAGAGGATAGGGGATAGAACAAAGTATCTAAATAACGTCAGTTCGATATAAAAGAATATTGATTTACAGCTTTATATCATAATATATTCACAAAATAATTCACCGTCAGGTGAAAATTCGTGAGATAATACAAAACAAAGAGTTTTATACAATTCTAAATTCGTGAAAATTCGTGAAATTCGTGAGAGATTTAAAACATTTTGCAGATTGTTTAATAATTACTTGCGTCGAACTCACGTTAAATAAGAAGTTATGGACAATAGAAGCAACCAAAAAATAGAAGATTACAAAGATTTGATTGTTTGGCAAAGATCTATGGAGTTAGCAGAGGAGGTATACCGATTAGTAAAAAAACTTCCTAAAGAGGAACTTTTTGCTTTAAGTGACCAAATAAGACGTGCTGTTATATCTATTCCTAGTAATATTGCTGAAGGATATGAAAGAAACTCAACAAAAGAATATATTCATTTCTTATCAATAGCCAAAGGGTCAAAAGCTGAATTAGAA
This sequence comes from Capnocytophaga genosp. AHN8471, assembly GCF_016806945.1. Taxonomy (NCBI): domain Bacteria; kingdom Pseudomonadati; phylum Bacteroidota; class Flavobacteriia; order Flavobacteriales; family Flavobacteriaceae; genus Capnocytophaga; species Capnocytophaga genosp. AHN8471. Next base: position 33,792 of record NZ_JAESPJ010000020.1, on the reverse strand, counting down.
ACACAATTATTACTATGCACTAAGATTCATTATCTCAATAATTCAGATATTGAAAAATCTATTTCTCTTATTCAAGAAATTGGAAAAATGATTAACTCTTTGCAAAAACATCTAATCCTTAAACTCTAAACCCTATTCCCTAAATCCTATCCCCTAATATCTATGATAAAACGCTGTATACAATTAGCTTATAATGGACTTGGCACTACATATCCTAATCCTCTGGTAGGTTGTGTGATAGTGCACGAAGGGAAAATCATCGGTGAGGGCTGGCACCAAAAAGCAGGTGAACCTCACGCCGAAGTACGTGCTATAGCCTCGGTGAAAGACAAGTCGCTACTAGCAGAAAGTACGCTCTATGTGAGTTTAGAGCCTTGCAGTCATTATGGCAAAACGCCCCCTTGTGCCGATTTGATTATCGCACACTGCATTCCCCGCGTGGTGATTGGCACGATCGACCCCTTTGCTAAAGTCGCTGGTCGTGGTATTGAAAAACTGCGGACTGCGGGCTGTGAAGTAACAGTGGGGGTAATGGAAAAAGAATGTAGGGAACTCAACAAACGCTTTTTTACCTTTCACGAGAAAAAACGCCCTTATATCTTCCTCAAATGGGCAGAAACTGCCGATGGTTTTATCGCTCCTGCTCACAAAGATACGCTTGCCCCTGTGTGGATTACCGATGTTTATACGCGCCAAGAAGTACACAAAATGCGCAGTGAAGAACAAGCTATATTAGTAGGCGTAGGCACTGTATTAGCCGACAATCCTTCGCTCGACACTCGCGATTGGTATGGCAAAAATCCGCTACGGGTAATTATCGACCCTCACCTGCGCTCTCCTAAAGAGTTTAAAGTGTGGAACGACCAACAGCCAACGCTTTTCATAGCTAACAAGGAAAAAGTAAGTGATAAAAGTTATGGGCTACAAACAGAAATAATAGGCATCGACTTCACCCACAATGTACCTCAACAAATCTGTGACCTGCTCTACCAGCACAATATCCAAAGCCTTATAGTAGAAGGAGGCGCATACACCCTGCAACAATTTATCAATGCAGGTTTATACGACGAAATGCGTATCTACAAAAGCAAAGTGAGTTTCGGCGAAGGTGTGAAAGCTCCACAAATCAGCTAATTGACAAATTAATAAATCAACAAATTAAATATGAGTAGCACTAAACAACGAGAAGAATTACAAGCCGCTATTTGGAAAATAGCCAATGATGTACGCGGCGCTGTAGATGGTTGGGATTTTAAACAATTTGTTTTAGGCACCCTTTTCTATCGTTTTATCAGCGAGAATTTTACTAATTTCATCGAAGGTGGTGATGAGAGTGTGCAGTACGCTCAGCTGCCCGATGAGGCTATTAACCATGAAATAAAAGACGATGCTACAAAAACTAAGGGTTATTTTATCTACCCTTCTCAGCTGTTTGTGAATGTAGCTAAAAATGCGAATACCAATTCCAATCTCAATACCGATTTAGCCGCTATCTTCTCGGCTATCGAAAGCTCTGCCAATGGCTACCCCTCTGAAGCAGATATCAAAGGACTGTTTGCCGACTTCGACACTACCTCCAACCGCCTTGGTAATACCGTTGAGGAAAAAAACAAACGCCTCGCCGCGGTAATTAATGGAGTGGCAGGGCTTAGTTTTGGCGATTTTGAAAACCATCAAATCGACCTCTTTGGCGATGCTTATGAGTTCCTTATCTCTAACTATGCTGCTAACGCAGGCAAATCGGGAGGGGAGTTCTTTACCCCTCAGAATGTCTCTAAACTCATTGCGCAGTTGGCATTGTTGGGGCAATCATCAGTAAACAAGATTTACGACCCTGCTTGTGGGTCGGGCTCTCTGCTACTACAAGCTAAAAAACACTTTGAAGACTACCAGATAGAAGAAGGCTTCTTTGGGCAGGAAATTAATCATACTACCTACAACTTGGCGCGTATGAATATGTTCCTGCACAATATCAACTACGATAAATTCAATATTGCCTTAGGCGATACGCTTATCAACCCCTGCTTTGGTGATGAAAAACCTTTTGATGCCATCGTTTCCAATCCTCCTTATTCGGTGAACTGGATAGGTAGCGACGACCCTACCCTTATCAATGACGACCGTTTTGCGCCAGCAGGTGTATTAGCACCAAAATCTAAAGCTGACTTTGCCTTTGTTTTGCATTCCCTCAGCTACCTTTCGGCTAAAGGGCGTGCCGCTATAGTGTGTTTCCCCGGTATTTTTTATCGTGGAGGCGCCGAGCAGAAAATACGCAAATACCTCATTGATAACAACTATGTAGAAACCGTTATCGCCCTACCGCCCAACCTCTTCTACGGCACCAGCATTGCCGTGAATATATTGGTACTTTCCAAACACAAATCCGATACTCGAACCCAATTTATCGATGCCAGTGGTGAGGACTTTTTTAAGAAAGAAACCAATAACAACGTACTTACTGATGACCATATAACGCGTATCGTTAGCATTTTTGCCGACAAAGAGGCGGTACCTCACACCGCTGTGCAAGTAGACAACCAGCAGATAGCCGAAAATGACTACAACCTATCTGTGAGTTCATACGTAGAGGCAAAAGATACCCGTGAGGTGATAGATATTCAGCAACTCAACGTCGAAGTAGCGCGAACCGTAGTGCGAATTAATGAACTGAGGGCTGATATTGAGGGAATTATTAGAGAAATAGAGGGGTAGGATATGAATAGTGAAATAAAATATCTGATTTATAATACACCGCAAGAAGCGGTTTCAGTTGCAGAAGGAAAACTTGACAAAATTCAGTTACCGAGAAAATCTCGGCAACTGCAACTGATAAGGCAAACTCAGAATGATGTAACTATTTCCAAAATGGAAACAGTTCACCCCTTTAGTTGGTTAATATATATCATTTTTAGGCATAATTTGCTTAATCTAAAACCTATTTTATTCAAACACCAATAATAACAACAAATGACACAAGAACCTAAAATATTCCCTTATATAGAACGCCTCCTGCAAGGCGCTGAAGTAGTATGGAAACCGCTAGGAGAGGTACTGAAACGAACTAAAGGTACTAAAATAACGGCAGGGCAGATGAAAGCTATACATAAGGATAAAGCTCCTGTGAAAATTTTTGCAGGAGGAAAAACATTTGCTTTTGTAGATTTTGAAGATATCCCTGAGAAAGATATTAACCAAAAACCTTCTATTATTGTGAAGTCTCGTGGTATTATCGAATTTGAGTATTATGATAAACCTTTTTCTCACAAAAATGAAATGTGGTCTTACTATTCAGAAAATGAAAATATTAATATTAAGTATGTCTATTATTTTCTAAAACAACAAGAACCTTACTTTCAAAAATTAGGATCTAAAATGCAGATGCCACAAATTGCACTTCCCGACACAGAGAAGTTCCAAATCCCCCTTCCCCCTCTTTCTGTCCAACAAGAGATTGTTCGTATTTTGGACAAGTTCACCCAGCTGGAGGCGGAGCTGGAGGCGGAGCTGGACTGCCGCAAGCGGCAGTATGAATACTATCGCAATAAGTTATTGACTTTCAATGAGATAGGAGGGGGTACTAAGATAGTTTGGAAAACGCTGGGAGAAGTATCAAAGAAAATTTCATCAGGCGGAACGCCTAAAACAACAGTTTCTGAGTATTATAATGGTGAGATTCCTTGGTTAAGAACACAAGAAGTTGGATATGGAGAGATTTGGGATACTTCTATAAAAATAACGGAAGAAGCCATAAAGAATTCAAGTGCAAAGTGGATTCCTAAGGATTGCGTTATTATTGCAATGTATGGGGCTACCGTTGGAAGAGTGGGAATTAACAAGATCCCTTTAACAACAAATCAAGCTTGTGCTAATATTGAAGTTAATGAAGAAATAGCAAATTACAAATACATATATTATTATTTATTAAATCAATATGAGTACATCAAATCTCTTGGGGCAGGATCTCAAACAAATATTAATGCTCAAATAGTAAAAAGTTTAAAAATTCCTCTCCCCCCATTAGAAGAGCAACAACGTATCGCCAACATTCTTGATAAATTCGATACCTTAGTCAATTCTATCAGCGAGGGGCTGCCCAAAGAAATTGCCCTGTGCAGAAAACAATATGAGTATTATAGGGAGAAATTATTGTCGTTCCCCTCGTAGGGGTCAATGGCAATTGACCCTAAACATTGAGGAAGGATTGTTGTTCGAAGGCGAATTACAATTCGCCCCTACAATGGGACACAAACATTGTCAATATATTGTAATGAGGTAAATAATGTAATAAATTACGGATTGTTTTTCCGTTATGATATACATCGCACCGTAGGGGTCAATGGCAATTGACCCTCAAATAATTGCCCCCAACATTTGAGAACGAATCGCCTTTCAGGGGCGAATTATTCCCAAATATTCAATAAACCAATAAAAATGAATAATTATTATTATAACCCTGATATACATCACCGTAGATCTATACGCCTACAAGGATATGATTATGCACAAAAAGGAATGTATTTTATAACCTTATGCGTACAGGAAAGAGAATGTATTTTTGGTACTATCTTTGAAAATAGGATGTTCCTTAATGAAATAGGACAAATCGTAACTGATGAATGGGTAAATACTATGAATATTCGTGATAATGTGATAATCCACGATTTTATCGTGATGCCTAATCATATACACGGTATTGTAGAAATAACATATAATAAAAACGATGAATGCCTGATAGGTGAATTTGTTTCACCAACAAAATCAATAGGAGCTATTGTAAGAGGTTTTAAAATCGCCACCACCAAGAGAATAAAGAATTTCATAACCCCTGTAGGGGCAAATGGCAATTCGCCCAATGGCAATTCACCCAATGGCAATTCACCCAATGGCAATTCGCCCAATGGCAATTATCCCCTACAAGAATGGATTATCAATCATTTACCACATATATGGCAACGAAATTATTATGAACATATTATAAGAGATTACAACGACCACGAACGTATTGCCAATTATATAAATGCCAATCCCTCACGCTGGGAAGAAGATATGTTTAATGAATAATTTACAATCGTTTTTCCATTATGATAAACATAACACCGTAGGGGTCAATGGTAATTGACCCTCAAACAATATAGGCGAATTGCCTCACATACTCAGCTGCGCCAGCTCGCTGACTTTGCCCTTACAGATAAGATAAAATAAATTATAATCATATTATGACCTACAACACTATCGCCGAAACACAAAACTACATCGTTTTAGACAATTATACAAAGCTCTCTAAAGTGAGCGAAGCACCCGCTACTTACCAAAGCGAAAATGCGTTAGAGCGCGAATTTATAGAGGATTTGGTAGAACAAGGCTATGAATACCTGCCGCAGCTTACTACCCCCGCAGCACTCTTGGCAAATGTGCGCACGCAGCTGCAGAACCTCAACAGCGTAACCTTCTCCGATGCCGAGTGGCAGCGTTTTGTAGAGGAATATTTAGATGCCCCCAGCGATAACTTGGTAGAAAAATCGCGCAAACTGCACCGCGATTATATCTACGACTTTGTATTCGACGATGGGCATATACAAAATATCTATTTGGTAGATAAGAAAAATATCATTCGCAATAAGGTACAAGTAATCAACCAGTTCGAACAGAAAGGCTCTCACGCCAATCGTTATGATGTAACAATTTTGGTAAATGGCTTGCCCTTAGTGCAAATAGAACTCAAAAAAAGAGGCGTGGCTATCCGCGAGGCATTTAACCAAGTGCACCGCTATAGCAAAGAGAGCTTTAATAGCGAGAGTTCACTGTACAAATACTTGCAACTATTTGTCATTTCGAACGGTACCGACACCCGCTATTTTGCTAATACCGTAAAGCGTAATAAAAACAGCTTCGACTTTACGATGAATTGGGCAAGAGCCGATAATACCCTCATTAAAGACCTTAAGGATTTTACCGCTACTTTCTTTCAGAAAAATACCTTGTTACAAGTGCTACTCACCTATTCGGTGCTTGATGTAAGCGATACTCTATTAGTGATGCGCCCCTACCAAATAGCCGCTACCGAGCGACTGCTCTGGAAGATTAAAAGTGCCTATCAGGCTAAGCACTGGAGTTCTCTCGAGGGGGGAGGTTACATCTGGCATACTACAGGATCGGGCAAAACACTCACCAGTTTTAAAGCTGCCCAATTGGCTACCCAGCTCGATTTTATTGATAAAGTATTCTTTGTGGTAGACCGCAAAGATCTGGATTATCAAACGATGAAGGAGTACCAACGCTTTTCGCCCGATAGCGTAAACGGTTCGGGTAGTACCGCCGGACTCAAACAGAATTTAACCAAGAACGACCATAAAATTATTGTTACTACTATCCAGAAACTCAACAACCTGATGAGGAGTGAAGAGCATTTGCCGGTATACGACCAGCAAGTTGTCTTCATCTTCGATGAGGCACACCGTTCCCAATTTGGTGAAGCGCAAAAGAACCTTAAAAAGAAGTTCAAAAAGTACTACCAATTTGGTTTTACAGGCACCCCTATTTTCCCCGACAATGCTTTGGGCAGCGAAACTACTGCCAGCGTGTTTGGTCGCGAACTGCACGCTTACGTAATTACCGATGCCATTCGCGATGAAAAAGTACTGAAATTCAAAGTAGATTACAACGATGTGCGTCCGCAATTTAAGGAGATAGAAACCGAGCAAGATGAAGCCAAACTCAGTGCTGCCGAAAACAAACGCCTCTTGCTACACCCCGAACGTATTAGGGAAATAGCTACGTACATCTTGCGCAATTTCCGCCTCAAAACCCACAGGAATGAGGGCAGTAATAAGGGCTTCAATGCGATGTTTGCCGTTAGTAGTGTAGAGGCTGCCAAATGCTACTACCAAGAGCTCAACGCCTTGCAAAAAAATAGCGACCGACCGCTCAAGATAGCGACTATCTTTTCTTATGCTGCCAATGAAGAACAAAATGCTATAGGCGACATTACCGACGAAACTTTCGAACCTTCCGCTATGGATGTCAGTGCCAAAGAGTTTTTAGAAAAAGTCATTGTCGACTATAATGTGATGTTTAAAACAAGCTTTTCATTAGAAAGCAAATCGTTTGAAAACTACTATCGCGATTTGAGTAACCGTGTGAAAAATCAAGAAGTCGACCTGATGATAGTAGTAGGTATGTTCCTCACTGGTTTTGATGCCCCTATGCTCAATACGTTGTTTGTAGACAAAAACTTACGCTATCACGGACTTTTGCAGGCTTATTCTCGCACTAATCGCATCTACAACAGCACTAAGAGCTTTGGTAATATCGTTACTTTTCGCGATTTAGAAAAAGCTACCATCGATGCTATTACCCTTTTCGGCGATAAGAGCACCAAGAATGTAATCCTCGAAAAAAGCTACCAAGAGTATCTTGAGGGCTTTACTGATATTATTACCGGTAAAGCTTGCCGAGGCTATAACGAAATTGTAAAAGAACTAAAAGAACAATTCCCCGACCCCGATGAAATTCACACTACTGCCGATAAGAAAGCCTTTGTAAAGCTTTTTGGCGAATATTTGCAGGTGGAAAACATCTTGCAAAACTACGATGAGTTTACCCATCTCAAAGCGCTACAAACGATTGATAAAAATAACCCTGAAGAGTTAAAAACCTTTGCCGAGGAGCATTTCCTAACCGAAGAACAAGTCGCTTCTATGGTGCAATTAGAGGTACTAAAAGACCGATTAGTGCAAGATTATAAATCTACTTATAACGATATACGTGATTGGGTGAGCAAGGAACGCGAGAACAAAGAGCAAGAAAAACAGTTAATTGATTGGGAAGAGGTGGTTTTTGAAGTAGATTTGCTCAAATCTCAAGAAATAGACCTCGATTATATCCTCGAACTCATCTTAGAACACCACAAAAAGAACAAAAACAAAGAGGCTTTAGTAGAGGAAGTGCGTCGCATTATCCGTGCCAGCATAGGTAACCGTGCCAAGGAAAGTCTTATAGTAGATTTTATCAATGAAACTAATTTAGATACTATTGACGACAAACCGACTATCATAGCAGCGTTCTTCACTTATGCCCAAGAGCGACAAAAAGCTGAAGCTGCCGAGCTAATCGCGGAAGAAAACCTAAATGAAGAGGCGGCTAAACGATATATACAGCTTTCTCTAAAACGCGAATATGCTAGCGAAAATGGCACTGACCTTAATAGCATTTTGCCTAAAATGAGTCCGTTAAACCCACAATATCGAACCAAAAAACAAATTGTCTTTCGCAAAATAGCTGCTTTTGTAGAAAAGTACAAAGGCGTAGGAGGTGAATTGTAATTTTATAATTCACAAATCAGCTAATTTACAAATTATTACTATCTTTGCACTACTTATTTATCAATTATACAATGGAAAATAACAGACAAAAGAAAATAGCAGGCATTATTCAAGAAGAATTAGCCAAAGTGTTGCAGCAATCCATACGCGATGCAGGGCAACAAAACTTACTCGTTTCGGTAACTAAAGTAAATGTAACCGTAGATTTATCGGTGGCTAAAGTATACCTCAGCGTATTCCCTGAGGCAAAAGCTGCCGAGGTGCTCAAAGGGGTAACTTCTAACGCCCCCCTCATCAAACACGAACTCTCGCAAATCACCAAACACCAGTTCCGCCGTATGCCGGAATTATTCTTCTATATAGACGATTCATTGCAATACATCGAGGGCATTGAACAATCGCTCAAAGAAGAAGAAAACCCTATTGAGAACAGAGCTTTGCTCTACAAGAGAAAAATGACATAATTCTTAGGGGGTAGCTATGAGAGAGGAATTGCAACAACTCATTGAAAGGTTTATAGGGAAAGAAGCTTTTTCTTCACAAACTGCCCTTAATAAAGAGCTGCATATTGAGGGTGATGATGCTGAGGATTTATTAGTCGCGTTCAGTGAGGCTTTTGAAGTAGACATCAGCGACTTCCCTTTTGATGATTATTTTTATAGTGAATCAAAGGTTCCATACCTTTGGTTTATAAAGTTTTTGGGCTTAGGAAAGGAAAAGAAGCCTTTTTACATATATCAGTTAGAAACAGCTATCAAAATCAAGAGATTACTATGAGAACACTTCTATTTTGCTTATTTTTAGTGCCTTTTACTGTTTTCGGACAGAAAATGAGAACTGATCTTCAAGAAGAAAATTTAAAAGGAAAGGTAAAAACAACAGTTACTACCTACTATAAGGTTATTTATAAAAATGGAAAAGTAGTGCTTGATAACAATTCTAAAAACAATTCCTCAAAAGAGGAGGCTTTCTACAACAAAGATGGTAACCTACTGACTTTTAAAGAAATAGCTAATATTATTTCTTTAGAAAAATACCTCTACGACGAAAAAGGTAGGAAATTAAAAAAACAAGAGTCTAATAATGGTGGAATGTTAACGCTCGCTTCCGAGTATAGTTATACACAAGGGAAATATATTGAAAAAATATATTTGGGAGACCTCTGTTGTATTGATACTTACAAATACAACGCACAAGGAGACCCTATCGAGAAAAAATCTATAGGAGTGGGGGAATGCAAGCAAGATATCGATTATAGCGTTAGTCTGAAATACGATTCTTCAAGAAGATTGATTGTCGCTAATTTATCAGGAGGACAGCGGATTACTAAATACACTTATAACAAAGAGGGACATTTAGAAAAAGAAATACTCTATGAAGATGGTGATTTGATAGAGACCACACAATACCAATACATTTCTTTTGACACACATAAGAATTGGACAAAGCGCATTATATATTTAACTGACTATGAAGGAATAAAAAAACCTTTTAGAATAGAGACTCGTGTATTGACATATTATGAATAATATGCTTTTAGAACGCTTATTACAAGAACAAACATCTCAATTGAAGGGCGGTATCTACCACCGCACTCAAATAGATTTTTGCTATAATTCTAATCATATAGAAGGTAGCCAACTCACTCGCGAACAAACGCGTTATATCTTTGAAACTAATACTATTGGCATTACCCAGCAAGCTGTAAAAGTAGACGACATCGTAGAGGCTATCAACCATTTTAGAGCTTTTGATATAATGTTACACTCAGCTTCTGAACCTCTCTCTCAAACAATGATTAAATCATTTCACAGCATTCTTAAAGCAGGTACTTCCAATAGTAGAAAAGATTGGTTTGCAGTAGGTGATTATAAAAAACTACCTAACGAAGTAGGGGGCAATGCTACCACACTACCTGAAAATGTAGAAAAAGAAATGACGCTCCTACTAAGCAATTATCACCAAAAACCAACGAAAACTTTTCGTGATTTGATAGATTTTCATTGGCAATTTGAAAATATTCACCCCTTTCAAGACGGCAACGGACGTGTAGGGCGATTACTCCTCTTCAAAGAATGCTTAGCCAACAATATAACCCCTTTTATCATTACTGAAAATCTGCGTTTGTTCTACTATCGCGGTTTGCAAAATTGGCAACAAATAGAAGGTTATTTACTCGACACTTGTCTCACAGCACAAGATGAATACAAGGCAGTAATGGAATATTTCAGAGTTTAATTAATTACCTAAACTAAAAATGGAAATACAAAAAGGAGAAATCATACTTTATCAGCGTGAAGATGGTTCAGCCCAACTCAATGTAAGGGTTGAAGGGGATACAGTATGGCTCACGCAAGAACAGATGTCGCTATTATTTGGCAAAGGACGTACTACAATCACTGAACATATTTCTCATATTTTTGAGGAAGGAGAATTAGATGAAAAAGAGGTATGTCGGAAATTCCGACAAACCACTCAACACGGTGCTATAGAAGGAAAAACTCAAGAAAGAGAAGTAAAACATTACAATTTAGATGTTATTATTTCAGTTGGCTATCGTGTTCGGTCAGTACAAGGAACGCGCTTTCGCCAATGGGCAACACAACGACTAAAAGAATATATCGTAAAAGGCTTTACAATGGACGATGAGCGCCTCAAAGGCAACGGAGGAGGTGATTATTGGAAAGAACTGCTCAACAGAATTCGCGATATTCGTTCAAGTGAAAAAGCTCTATACCGCCAAGTACTCGATTTGTATGCTACCAGTAGAGATTACGACCCTAAAAGTGAAACAACCCTCACTTTCTTCAAAATAGTACAAAATAAACTACATTACGCTAGCAGTCAGCAAACATCAGCTGAACTTATTTATCACAGAGCTGATAGCACCAAAGACTTTATGGGACTCACTACTTTCAAAGGCGCTTTACCCACCTTAAATGAAGCTAAAATTGCTAAAAACTATCTCACCGAAGAAGAATTATTCCGCCTAAACCGTCTTGTTTCAGCTTTTTTTGACTTAGCAGAACTCAAAGCTCAAACACAAAGCCCTATGTATATGCAGGATTGGATTGAAGAACTAGATAAATTTTCAGCCAATTATGGCAAAGGTGTATTACAAGGAGCAGGCACTATTAGTCACGACGAAGCCGAGAAAAAAGCAACTCAAGAATACCGCGCTTATGAAGCCAGAACTCTTTCTCCTATTGAAGAATCATACTTAGAGAGTTTAAAAGCATTAGAAAAGAACACAACTAAATTATTAAAACACAAAAAATGAGTTGATTTAGCTATTTGCCAATTAGCAAATTATTTCTACCTTTGCCCCAATTATTACTCACACCCCAGCTGTGAACCCTCGCTGGCTTTACCTATTACTTGTTACCTGTTACCTAAAAAATGTCTCCCATTCTCTACATAGCAAGGCGTTATATGTTCGCCAAAAGTTCACAGAACGTTATCAACATCATCAATAGGGTTACTGCCTTTGTAGTGGTGCTGGGAGGTGCTGCCCTATTTATCGTGCTCGCAGGATTTGCCGGTCTCAAAGAATTTACCCTCTCTTTCACCTCTACCTTCGACCCCGACCTGAAAATATTCCCCAAAACGGGCAAATACCTATCAATTACCAAACAAGACACTCTAAACTTACGCCAACTCTCCTCGGTTGCTCACTTCACTAAAGTATTAGAAGAACAGGTTTTCCTCACTCATAACCAAAAGAACCATATCGCCTATATCAAAGGGGTAGATACTGAGTATCCATTGGTAAATGCAGTGGATAGTATCCTCGTATTAGGCAACTGGGATCTCACTCCCCCCAGTGTAATTGTAGGAGGCACCATCTTCAATAACTTAGGCTTGAACCTCGCCGATGGCTCTTCTCCCTTGCAAATAGTCGTCCCAAAAGCAGGAAAAGGAAGTATCCTAAACGACCCTATGCCTTACCGACAAGCCTTTTCGGTTGTGCAAGGCATCTACCAACTTACGGAAGATTTAGATAAAAAATACGTATTTTCGTCCTTAGATGAGGCGCAGTTTTTGTTGGGAGCAAACAAAAATCAAGTATCGGCTATAGAAGTGAAATTAGCCCCTAATGCCAATGAAAAAGAAGTAATTGCGCAGCTCCCACAGCTCTTTCACGAGCCCATAATTGTAAAAACCCGCGTACAACTAAACGATGCGCTTTACCGTATGCTCAACACCGAAAACATAGCGGTATATCTCATCTTTATTTTGGTGCTTATCATTGCACTTTTCAATCTTGTAGGGGCAATTATTATGATGATTTTGGATAAAAAGGAAGATTTACAAACACTCTATGCCCTCGGAATGAACGAAAAACAAATGCGACAGATATTCTTCTGGCAAGGCACAATGGCATCGGTATTAGGTGCCGTATTAGGGATTGTATTAGGAGCGACAATTGTGCTATTACAACAACATTTTGAGTTTGTGAAGATAAGTCCTACCCTCCCCTACCCCGTTGCTATTACAGCGCTAAATATAGTAATTGTTTTTGCAACAATAGTAATATTAGGTGTTTTAGCTTCGTTAGTAGCCTCATCACGCGTACGTGTGAAATAAGGTTTCAGGGATTAGGTGTTAGGTTTTTGGAGTTAGAAATTATACAATAGACTGTAGTACAACAAAAGACTGTAGTACAACAAATCGACAAATTGACAGATTATGATTAAAAAATGGATTGGCTCTTTCGCCTTATGGGTGATGGGCTGGAAAATAGAACTACAAGGCGATCTAAAAAACCTCAATCGCTGTGTGTTGGTAGTAGCGCCTCATACTACCAATTGGGAATTCGTTCTCGGTATTTTGGCGTATTGGAAGTTTGAAAAACCTATCAAACTCATTATCAAAGATGCCCACACCAAAGCGTGGTATGGCTGGGTGGTACGCAAATTGGGCGGCATAGGCATCAACCGCTCTCAGCACAACCACCTCATCGAGTTTATCACCCAACGCTTTAAAGAAGAAGATTTTAGCTTGGTGGTAACCCCCGAAGGTACGCGCTCTCGCGTGAACAAATGGCGTATGGGCTTCTACCATATCGCGCTTTCTGCCCAAGTGCCTGTGGTTTTGGGGGCTGGCGATTTTAAGAAAAAGAAAATATACATAGGCAAAACCATCTCCCTCACCGACCTGCAAACGCGCTCTCAAGAGAGTATTATGCAGGAAATTTACGATTTTTACAAGGATATCAATCCAAAATACCCTGAACAGTGGAACCCCCTATCCCCTATTTCCTAACCCCTATCCCCTAACAATGGACTTTGAGCGCATTAAAGAAAAATTAGCGATCCTCGCCGATGCTGCCAAATACGATGTTTCTTGCTCCAGTAGCGGAAGCTCGCGCAAGGCAGTGAAAGGTGAATTGGGCAACGCAGCCAATTTTGGCATCTGCCACTCGTTTACCGAGGACGGCAGGTGTATTTCTCTGCTCAAAATACTGCTTACCAACCATTGTATCTACGATTGTGTGTACTGCGTATCGCGACGCAGCAACGACATACAGCGCGCTGCTTTTAGCGTGCAAGAGGTGGTAGACCTTACTATCAACTTTTACCGCCGAAATTATATAGAGGGCTTGTTCCTCAGTTCAGGAGTCTTCAAAGACCCCGATACTACAATGGAACGATTGGTGCGCGTGGCTAAAAAGTTGCGTTTAGAAGAGCGTTTCAATGGCTATATCCACCTAAAAACGATTCCAGGGGCGAGTGAAGCTCTCGTTCACGAGGCAGGACTCTATGCCGACCGCCTTTCTATCAATCTCGAAATCCCCACCAAAGAAGGACTCAAGTTGCTTGCCCCCGAAAAAGATCACCAGCAGATGATCACCCCAATGCAGCAGCTGAGAAATGAACTGGCTATTCACTCTATTGAAAAGAAGAAATTCAAGCATACACCAAAATTTGCTCCCGCCGGACAAACTACACAAATGATTATAGGCGCTACCAATGAAACTGACCAGAAGATAATAAAAGTCGCCAGTTATATGTATGAGAAGTTAGAGATGAAGCGGGTGTACTATTCGGGATATGTACCGGTATTGCAAGACAGCCGATTGCCGTCTATTCACTCTCAGGTGCCTATAGTGCGTGAAAATCGTCTCTATCAAGCTGATTGGTTAATGCGTTACTACGGCTTTGCTCCCGATGAGATTTTAGATACACGTCAGCCCTTTCTCGATTTAGAAATAGACCCCAAACTCGCTTGGGCTTTGCGCCACCCACACCTCTTTCCGGTAGATGTAAACACCGCACCTCGTGAGATGCTTTTGCGCATCCCAGGGGTAGGCGTACGCTCAGTGCAGAAGATACTCACAGCGCGCACCTTCCAAAAACTCACCTATTACAGTCTCAAACAGATAGGAGTAACCCTCAGCCGAGCCAAATACTTCATCACTTGCAGCGGGGCAACCCCATTAGCAGGCACTATGGAGCCCACAAAACTCCGCCATTTGCTCATCGCCAATAGCCATAACAAGCACAAAGAACTCTTCAACGGACAGTTATCGCTATTTTAATATACAAAAAAAGCTATCTAAAAAGACAGCTTTTTTTTGTATATTTACTTTTGCTTTTAAGAATTAACCTTGTATTGGTTTTTAGAAAATTAGCATTAGTAAATTAGAATCGGGATTTTTTAATCGTTTCTAACCTTAGGGAACAAAATTAAGATTGTTTTTCTCTATTAGGATTCATTTGTTTGCCTCTATTCCCTTGGGCTTTGTCAAATTGTTTATTTGTGCCATCACTTCCTTTGTTTGGATTTTGCATATTGGCACGATTGTTTTCTGGAGTAATCTTTTTTCCCATTGTTGAAAAATTTAAGTGTTATTTACAAGCGCAAAAGTATAAATAATTTTCCTATTAAACAAATTGTTTGTTCCATCAGCTACTTATTGCCAACAGCCACAAAAAGCTCTTCAAAGAATAATTATCTCAGTTTTAAAGGATAAAAAATAGGATATTTTTGACGGAAAATCTATTTTGATAGATTATCAGTCGGCAAAAAAAGGCGTTACCTGGTGTTGTGTAAAATAACTAGTTATTTCTCCTATATCTTGAAGTTCTACATAATCTATTATTTTGGTATTACGCAGGTTATTCCAAAGATGATGATTTTCTTTTAGTTTTTTGTCAGGTTCTTCGCCTATAAGATAGTATTTCCCTTTCTTATTTTGATTATCGTTTAATGCTTTCGTTAGAGATATAAAACTATTTATATTGTTACTTATAGTTTGAATGTTTCTTTTTAGGTTAAGTATATCTCCCGCTGTGGGGACTTCATTTTTACCTATAAACCCAACTTTTGTAGGAATTAGAAGGGTATTTAAATCTTTATTGGTAATTTCTCTATCTATATTGACCCTTTCTGATACTTCCTCATAAAAAGATATAGTTTGTGGTTTTTTCAATATATCTATATCCTTTTCTTTATCTATCAATACAGGATAACGAAATACATACATTTCAAAGAATTTTTTAAAGATGTCTTCATTAAGTTCTATATCGACAATTGTTGTCTCTCCAAATTGTATGAGATTATTTGAGTATTTTCCTAAATAGGATAGGTATTGTTTATTTACCCAATTATTTAACATTTCCTTTCTGGCAAATAAAGTGTCTGACTCATCGGTATTAAAACTTTTATATAGTGATTTTAGATATTGTTTTACGATAAGAAATGCTTCATTAGTGAATAAGTGTTTAACTTTTGTTAGTTTCTCATCGGAATAGTTGAAAAACAAAGTGTCATTATTTGCCATAATGAGCCCAACGCTGAATCTATCTGATGATAGAGCATTTGTTGATAAGTAGATAGGACAGTATAAGGTTTCCATTATGGTTTATGAATTATTGATGTTTGTATATATTTTCTAAATGTATGTTCACAAATTTTAAGCCAATCTTCTGTGAAAATTATGTCTATTTTAGTTTTGTGACTTTGTAAGTCTATATGCCATTTTTGAGGAACTTGATTTAATATAGATTGTAAATTGTCTTGACAATTCTTTGTAAATATAGGGAACTCTTTCAATAAATCATTCATTTCTCGCACTGTTTCTGTGTCATTCTTAAATATAAATGTAGCTAAATCAGAATTGAGCACACTGTCTCCTTGTGTTATTAGTTCCATTGATTGATCATATGCCATTGATGAATTGAAAATCTCTGTATTATCAATAATGTACAAAATTGAGAACCCTCCTTTTATTGCTTGTAATAACAAGTTATAGTTGTTAAAGGTTCTATCTTCATTGGATAGCCAAATATCAAAAAGGGCTATTTTGAGCAAATCATTTTTATTTTTAATCCTTCTAATAATATCTTTGTCTGTAAGTATTGTTTTATTAACTTCAATTGCATTCTGTAGAAAAAGCGACCCAAAACATTCCCTTTCAAAAAATCTTCGTTCTAATCCTCGTTTGTTTTCAAGAGGTTTTATATGTTTCTCATAGTCTATTTCTATAAAAGCCCCCTCTGGTATATTTATTTGCCATATTTTAGCAAATTGATAAGCTAATAATTCATTAAAGAGTTGGTTTACATCTCTATACTTACACACCCATTGGTTCAGGTCATTTGCCATTATCAAAACGGGGCTACTACCCTGTGTATCATATTTTTTTATAATGGATTGTATACTTTTTAATCTTTTCAATTGGGAGTTTTTGCAGATTTCTGTTGCAAAAATATAAAAATATTTTTATGTATATATTATATTTTTGTTATTTTTTATTTTTCACGTTAAAAAACGTTATAATTCAGTCTTTAGACATTAGACATTTAATGTATCAGATAATTTTCCTATTAAACAAAAAAAGCTACTAAGCAAGATGCTCAACAGCTTTTTATTATCAAAATTAATTCCTAAAACACATCAAAAATGTGTTTCATACTGTTCTTTGTTGATGTCTACAAAGTCACCTTGACCTATCTTTTTGATGATATTGGTCACAAAACCTTTCATCTGTTCAAAAAGTCTCAAAATTGTATTTATGCCGCTACATTTTGGCAAGTCTTAAGACTTTTCTAAATTTGATTATACTGATAATCTATTTATTTAATCATCACTCTTTAGTTCAAAATAAGAAATATAAGTTCAAAATAAGAAATAATTAGTGTTGTATATCTTTTTTATCCGTGGTATTTTTGCCCCGTTTAATTCATAAAATTTCAAATAATGAAAAGATTATCAACAATTTTCACGGTGCTTTCACTTATAGCACTTACGATTATCGGTTGTTCCAAAGACGATGGAGGGAGCGACAACAACGGCAATAACAGTGGTAATGGCACTGGGAACGGTAATGGCAACAGCAATACTGGTCAGGCTGTAACAGCTATTACACCCGACTTTCTCAACGGAACGTGGTCACACGTAGAATTTGAGTATGACGGAGTGAAGTTCTCTAACAATGCTAACCACCAAACAGAATGGAATTGTGTTAAAAAAGGGTCTTTTGTTTTTACCAAAAATCAAGTTACTCTTATCACCAATCAGTATGACGATGATGACAATACTTGTACTGAAAATCGAGGCACTTTTAATTATACAGTAGAAAATGGCAAGGTTTATCTTGTAGTTCAAGGGAAGAAAGAACTTTTAGATATTACTAAAGCAGGGGATAACATCGTAGTTTCAGTAAAAGATGAAGATGGTAAAACTACTAAACGCACCCTTACTAAAACCTCTTCTAATAGTACAGCACCAGCTGCGAAAAAAGCTACTGCAAAAATCACTGTATCAGGGGTTACTAATGGCGTAAAAGTAATCGTAGCTAATAGTACTTTTAAATCAAGCCACGTAGCTGTAAAAGAGGCTACTGTAAGCAATGGTAGTGCTACTATTGATGTATCAGAATATATAGGTAGAAAGCTGTATTTCATTGTAGAAAAAGACAATGAATATCTTTCTACTGAAGTAGAAAAAACAATTGCTGAAGGCGATAATACCATCGCTCTTACAGCTACTGCAAAGAATTATACTGTAAAGATAAAAGTAGTAAGCAATGGTACTGCTGTAAGTGGTAAAAAGGTGTATGCTGCTGATTCTTATACTTTTCAAGCTCTCAGTTATGGACTTAAAACGAGTAATGGCAATGAAAATCTTTTAACTTCTACTAAAAATGCTACTACCAATGCACAAGGTATAGCTACTTTCAGCAACTTCCGTCCTACATACAACAATCAAAAATATACATTTTTTGTAGTTACTTCTTCTTCACCTTACTACAAAGAAGTAGAACTCGCTATTGATGGTACTGCTAAAGAAAGTACTATTACTCTTGCAGGAAGCCAAGCACAAACAAGAAAAGTAAACGTTGAATTCTTGGTAAGAGATAGTAATGAATACCTAAACAATGTAAAAATAACTATTGAAGGGCAAACAAAAAGCACTAACACAATAGGTAGTGTTAAAGGTTATGTAGTTTTTGAACTTGAACAAAACAAAAGTTTTAGCTATACTGCTACTACCCCTTGTGGTCATACTAAAACAGGTAGTTTTACTACTAATGCTTATAGCAATATGGTTCAAGTAACCCTCAACACTACTGAAAACTGTAATAATCAAGCAAAAGGAACACTTATCATTAAAAACACTTCTAAAAATCCATATACTGTAAAAGTAGGAAATAGTACTTTTGTAATGGAAGGAAAAACGACAAGAACTTTTGAGGTAGCATTAGAAACTTATACCGTAAGTTGGAAACAAAACAAAGGTTATGCTTTTTATCCTACTGAAGGCTCTTACGATGCTGAATTTAGTAGAAACAACAGAGAAATTACAGTTTCTTTCCCCTAATCAATTTCGTAACTAATTAATTTTCATAAACCAATGAAGAAATTTTTAATTCTTGGTACAGCACTGCTAATGTTAAGTGCTTGTCGTATCACTAAAACAGATGTAGGGCAGTTTCGCGAAACCCCTACCGAAGATTATGTGTATGCCAAAGGTAAACAAGTATGGCTTTTTTGGGGACTACTTCCTGTAGGACGGACTAAAGTAAATACACCCTCTTCAGGTAACTGTCAAGTAGTTACTCGTACTAACCTTGCTGATTTCTTGATTAGTGGAATTACAGCTGGTATTGTAACCACTGAAACTATCAAAATCAAAGCAAAACGTGAGAATGCTCCTCAACAAGCTCAACCTCAGAATGCAGGTAACACAACTATTGAAATACACAATCACAGTAATAACCAATAATCCACAAAGCAATGAAGAAATTTTTAATGTACACAACAGTATTGTTACTTACAGCAATCACCACATTTGCGTGTAGTAAAGACAAGGATGAAGACAAAGCGACTTCTGCTACTATTCAATTAGTAGACCTTTTAGGTAAACCTGTAAAAGGAGTGAGAGTATACGCTTACGATCAAGATACTTGGAATATGATGGGCGACGAAACATTTCACGCTACCTTCCAAGTAGTTTCTGATGATGCAGGTAACGCTACCTTTAGCAATCTTGATAAAGGAACGCAATTCACAAGTGTTAATAATGAGACCAATACTTTTACTTTTTCAGCACACTATACACTTAACAATAGTAGTAAAACTAAAAGAGTTTCTATTACTTTGAAAAAAGGAGATAATAAAACTGAAAAGTTGGTACTCAACTAAAACGATAAAAAGCTGCCTTAGGGCAGCTTTTTTTATTATTTATTAAGCATCTCTTTGAGCATTACTATTTGCTCTTTCAGGGAAGCTATAGTTTCTTCGTATTGAGCTATTAATTTTTCGGGAATTTGATTCAAATGATATTCTCCATTACAAGTGCCAGAAGAATTATTATTGATGTTGAACACTTTTTTATCGTCGAAACCTAAAACTTTCATCGGGTCTACTTGCAGGATAGCACATATTTCGTTGAGGCGCGTAATGGTAAGTTGCGTCTCTCCTGATTCAATCTTTGAATAAGCGCGTGTAGAAATTCCTAACTGAGCCGCGACAAAGTCTTGAGAAACTCTTTTTACTTCGCGTGCTTGCTTTATCTTTACTTCTGGTTGTTCAATCATCTTAATATCATTTTAATAATCAGTAGGCAAAAGTATAAATAATTTTCCTATTAAACAAAAAAAGTCGCTTAGTGAGGTACTTAGCGACTTTTTTTATTATTTATCCAGAATAGGTATGTACACTCATTTGTGCTGTTGGTAAGTAGTTTACACCAAACCAGCAAACAAGGAGCAGTATAAAGGCAATTCCTACAATAAGGAAACTCTGGTATGGTTTCTTTTCTTTGTGATTGTACTTGTGGTGGTGGAGATATACCAAATAGCCGAGCCAAGTGATAAATGCCCAAGTTTCTTTAGGGTCCCACGTCCAATAGTGTCCCCACGCTTCTTTTGCCCAAAGGGCTCCAAAAAGCAATCCAAAGGTGAGGAATACATAACCTATTTTTACAAGTTGATCGATAACAATGAAAATTGATTGTACTTCTTGTCCTTTTTTATAGCGATAAATGCCATAGAAAGCGGTGAGTGATGCCATTCCTAACATTGCATAAGCAAATATATACACGATTACGTGTGGAATGAACCACACACTCTGCAAGGCAGGCATTAGGGCTTTGTTCATTGTATCGGGGTGAGTGTAAGTAAGTACTACAAACACAATCCCCATTACAGCCGAATAGCTGAGCATCCACTTTTGACGATAGAGCCAATAGATAGCACAGCCTATGAGCCCCATAAAGAATGCATACCAAATACGCGTTTCGGCAAGTGTGCGCAATGGCGGACGGTCTAAGTTTTGCCATAAGGCAACAATAAAACCTCCTATGGTTAAGGTAGCTACTAAGTGAGCTACAATACTCACTCCTCTAAGCGCTTTGCTCTTGCTGTAGATAAGCGTACCTGAAAGTAGCCACAAAGCTACTGTGATATATGTTATAAGATTAAAATAATGCCACATTTTTAATTAACAATTGACAATTAATAATTAACAACAGCGTTAGCCGTTACTTGTTAGCTGTTTTAGTTTTTACTTCAAAGAGTAGAGCAATACCGCCAGCAAGTAGTAAGAAAATTCCTACATAAACGACAGGTAACCAAGGGTCGGAAATGAGTTCTACCACACTAAGCTCTGACCAACGTCCCATACGCTCGTCATAACTCAATTGGTAAATACGCCAACCGCCTACACTGATAGGGTGATTCACCTCTATTTTTTCTTCTAAAACTTCTTGTTTCCCTTTTTGGTATACTAATACCTCAGATTGGAATTTACGTGCTTCGGCAGGAGCCATTACCAAGGTATGCTCATCGTCTAAATGAATGGCACGGGGTGAGAATTGGAAGTTTCCGGCAGAAATCCAATCGGTTTTCTTTTTATGAGTACGAAGGTCTTCTACGGTTACCTTAGCAGCATTGGTCGCACCCCACATCGTATGATTGATGTAGGTACTATCGGTATCAGGAATAGCTTTTTCGAGATATTGGTGAAGGGTGATTTTCCAGTTCAGCAGGGTTGCATAGTCACCTTCTTTCTCCAGCATAAAGCCTTGAGGTTTTTCGTGAGGTAGTGCTGAACCTGTACTATCAATCACAAATAGTTTGTTAGGATAAATATCAATACTGAACTCTTTGAGTTCCATTGCAATGGGGAGTTCTACCATTTGATTATCTTCAGTAGTAGCGCGCCATTCGAGCTTATCCTTATAGAGGTTCATTTTCAGACGTATAATATCTCCCTGACCTAATACACCAGCGAACATTGTAAGCCATAAGCCAAAGTGGTTGAGAAGGAAAGGTATATTTTTGCGTTGGTAGACCATCGAGCGTTTTAGGATAGAAAACCAGAGGTTCATCAGTGCCAATACGAAGATAATGCCAAAGTACCAAGTTTTGGTAAGGTCGTCTAAGCCCAATTTGCCCACAAAGCTATGAGCTACCTCTTGAGGATTTACGTTGATGCTCCCCAAACCAATGGTGAGTACCCCAAGGGTTACGACCGTAACAATAGCAAAAGGCGCTGATGAAAAGCGCACGATAAAATTCGTTTTTCTAAAAATAAAATATACAGCTGTAGTGAGTACCACAAAGGCAAAGCCTCCTATTACATTGTAAGGAAAGCTAAACCAGCTTTTGCTGATACTTCCTAAGGTAAGTTGTAGTATCAGCCCTATGATAAGGGATAAGCACGCTACGAGAATAGCGAAGGGATATTGTTTCATAGTTAGGTAAGAGATAAGAGGTAAGAAATAGGGGCGAATGTAATTCGCCCCTACTCGTCATTTGTCATTCGTAATTCGTTAAATTACTTTTGGGTTACTAAGCGTCCTTTTTCTTTAGCTTCTTTAATCCATTTAGGGACGATAGTTTCCAAGAATCTTTTCTTAGCAGCTTCTTCTTTAGGAATATCTAGACCGATTTCTTTTTGGGCTTTAGCTTTAGTGCTGATATCAGGCATTACGAAAGCTGTTTTGATGTTTAGTTTTTCTTTAAGCACATCTAAATTATTTTCAGCTTGATAAGCATAGATAAGACCATCGCTAAGGAGGCGTTCAGATTCGATAGGAGCGTGGAAAGCGGCACCGTGTGAAGAGTGTACCATATCCCAACGCCATTGTGATTTGCGGATAAGTGCCAAAGTAGGTTTCATTTGTTCTTCAGTAGCACCGTTATCCCACAAGAATTTAGCTTTGAAGTGTACTTTTGCTAATTGTTTTTCGAGTTTCATACGCATACCATATACAGCATCTTGGCGATCGTATACGTTTTTCACCAATTCTTCTTCACTTTGGCGGTGACAAGTTTGACAGCTTGCAGATACGTTACGCAAAGGGCTACTGATTTGGTGATCGGTGAATTTCACAGCACCATCAGTTTTGTAAGGCATATGGCAATCGGCACAAGAAACGCCGCGTTGTCCGTGAATACCGAGTTGAGAAAGTTCATAGTCGGGGTGTTGTGCTTTGAGGATAGGAGTACGGCTAAGTGGGTGTACATAGTCAGTCCAACCTTCTGCATCGTAGTACTCTTCCATCTTTTCAACAGTCATACCTTTATCCCAAGGGAAAGTAAGATATTTTTTATCACCTTTGAAGTAGTACTCTACGTGGCATTGCGCACACACAAGAGAACGCATCTCTTGATGAGTAGCTTTATTGATATCGCGACCTTGACGTTTGAAGGCTTCTTGTAAAGCCAATTGACTTACTTGCAATTTCATAGTTTTAGTATCGTGGCAAGTAGCGCAACCGATAGGATTTACGATTTGGCTACCCCATTGATCCCAAGGAGCGCTGTAATAAGTTTCAGCACCTACTTCTTTAATTAAGCGAGGCACATCAGGGCTTTTACAAGTCCAGCAAGTACCTGGTTGAGGAGAGTGAGTTGAATCAGTAGGGGCGCCAGTACGGAGGATTTTAGTAACGTCTTCAATAGCGTGCATATGTCCGCGTGGAGCGTTGTATCCCTTAGAGAATGAATACCCTGCCCAAAGGATTACCATTTCGGGGCGCAAAGCGAGCAAATCATCATCTTGACTACTCATATACTTAGAGCGGAAAGTAGTGTCGGCAGTAGCTGCCCACGAAGCGTATTCACGAGGATAGAACGGTTCGTAAAGCTCGTTGCGGCATTCACCTTCTTTAAGGTTATTACCACCTTTAGCTATTAACTGAGCTTCTGTTGATCTGTTCATTATCGAATTAGCCAATAGACCTAATAAAAAGGTAACCACTGCTAATAAACCTGCAATTAACCAATGTTTCTTTTTCATCGCTGTATAAATTATATTTCGTTTTTTTTTAATTATTTGATTTTTCTCTGTTTTTCACCATTTTGTCAAGCCAATCGGGAGTGTTGCTCGGCATATTGTCCACAATAGGCACAGGCGAATGAGGAGCAGCATTAAGCCCTCTCACACGACTGTGAGGTACTTCGCGGTGGCAATCCCAGCACAATTTGCCATTATCGGCGTGTGCCATTTCAGCAGTTACCTTGCCTGCTTGCACTTCGCTTACAAGGGTGCTGTGGCAACGAATACAATTTTCTTGTACTACTCTTTGCCCTGGAGAGTGCATTTTAATCACTTGAGGTTCCAATCGGAAAGTGAACATCGTGGCGTGGCGCAGACCGTCGTTCGCTTTGAAATAGTATTTGCGAAAAACGTTGTCGTGAGGCACGTGGCAATCGTTACACACGGTATTGCGGCCGTGAGAGGAGTGCATCCACGTAGCGTACTCAGGCTCCATAATATGGCAGTTCACACACGCCTTAGGGTCGTCAGACAGATAGGTATATGCTTTGGATATATAGAAAATATATCCACCGAGCCCTATCAATATCCCTACTAATGATGGAATCAAGAAGCGAAACCATCGTCCTTTTTTAGTAGATTGGGTGTTGTTATTTGTTGTCGCCATTATATAAAAAAATGTTTTTTCGTTGTTTTTCGTTGCAAATGTAAAATAGTTTCTATACATTTGCAAATGAAAACGAAAAAAACTGCATACTTTATTGTAAGTCTAAATAAGGTAAATTTGTTTTTGTTTCATTTTCAATACATTAACATTTTTTAAGTGTAAATAATTCAAAAAAAATTATACCGATGAAAAAACATTTATTATCAATTTTTGCGTTGGGCACTGCTTTCGTTTTGTGCCCTACTTTAGCAAGTGCACAAGAAGAGTTGCCAACACCTCCACCGATGGATGAAATGGCTCCTCCCCCACCTCCAAACGAGTTTACGTTATCGGCACAATTGCGCCCACGTTTTGAGTATCGCAATGGAGCATATCGTCCTTTAGTGGAAGGGGAATCACCTGCAATTCTCACAAACAACCGTACGCGTTTGAACTTTGACTACAAGCACACCGACCGTTTACACCTATATATATCACTACAAAATGTGAATGTATGGGGGCAAGCGCAACAAATACAAGCTGTTGATAGAACAGGCGGTATGTCGGTTTTTGAGGCTTATGCTGAATTTCCGCTTGTAAATACTCTCAGTGCAAAAGTAGGTAGACAGATGATTGTTTTAGATGATGATCGCATTTTTGGGTCGCTTGATTGGCATCCTGCCGGACGTAGCCACGATGCAGTGAACCTCAATTGGACACCTTCTGAAAAGTTGACACTTCGCGGTTTCTTTGCTTATAACCAATCGGGAAGTACCACGACCCCTACTCTAAATGTAAATACTCCGAGCGGACAGAATTTTACTCCAGGATTGGGTCAGGATTATCAACACTTGCAAGCTCTTCACGCGCACTATAGCATCAGTGAAGCGCACCAATTGTCGCTCTTGTTTGCTAACTTAGGTTACCGTACTGATGATAGTGCTGACCAAAATATGCAAACTTTCGGTGCGCACTACACTGGCAAAAGTAACCAGTTGAGCTATGGCGCTTCGGCTTATTTGCAAACTGGTAAAAATGCAGGCGGCACAGAAAAAAGCGCTTATATGTTTGCAGTGAACGCAGGCTACAAGTTCTCTCCTATCTTTGGCCTAACTGCTGGAGTAGATTACCTCAGTGGCAACGCCTCTGATGACACTTCGGGTAAAGATAAGGTATTTAATCCATTCAGCGGTACCAACCACAAGTTCTACGGCTTTATGGATTATTACTATGTAGGTTTCACTCCTTCTGTAGGTTTGCTCAATCCTTATCTCACTGCCAATGTGCGCACTGGTGAAAAGAGCAACCTCAGCGCTACTTATCACTTCTTTGCACCCGCAACTAAGTTCGAAACTGATAAGAAACACAGTAGTCTCGGTAGTGAAATCGACTTAGTGTACAACTTAAAAGTACAACCTTTTATAGGGTTACAAGTAGGTTACTCTACTTACTTTGCTAACGATGGTACCAAAGCTCTCAAAGGTACTGCTAACCAACGCGGTTACCAAGATTGGTTCTGGTGCAGTTTGAACATCAATCCTAAGTTGTTTTCAGCAATGTTTTAAAAGGAGTAACAACTCATAACAAAAAAGGATAGCTTTCTGTGGAGAGCTATCCTTTTTTACATTTGCTACTACTTGTTCCTTGTACATTTAGACACTACAAAATATAACACTCTTTTTAATAAGATGAAAATTAATAATACGGATAAAGTGTAAATGAGTAATCCTATTCTATATAATTAACGTGAGTTCGGCGTAAGTAATTATTTAACAATCAGTAAAATATTTTTAATCTCCCACGAATTACACGAATTTTCACGAAATTGAGAATGCATAAAACTCCTTATTTTATATTATCTCACGAATTTTCACCTGACGGTGAATTATTTTGTGAATATATTATGTTACAAAGCTGTAAATCAATAATCTTTTATATCGAACTGACGTTATTTATGATTTATACTTGAATTTCAATATTTCTTCTTCTCTATAAGTTCTTTCAATTTTGTATACTCGGAAATATACTCGGTTTTATACTCGCTTTGTATAAGTTCATAAAGTGTAGACATAAAAAAATACGCTCTAAGGCGTATTTTAATTAGGTTTCCCCTTTGGGGTGGAATATGGGGCTCGAACCCACGACCTTCGGAACCACAATTTTACATTGATTTAAAAATATGTTGATTATCAATGCTTTTTAGGTTCAAAAAACACCCAAAAACCTAATAAAAATACTCGGTTATATACTCTATTTTAGTGTTAATTAATACACGGAAATATCTGTGTTACAAAGATTCAATTTATGTACAAAAATACAGATATTTATAAATTCTACAAATATATAAATAAAAAAATATCATCAAAAAAGCTCTAGAAAAGCATACTTATAGGAATTCTTAGAGAGAAATAACTAAAAACATATAATACATCTCACTGATTAACAACGTATCGAATAAAAAATGTAAATACATTTTTAGTTTTAATGCGAATATAATTGTTATTTCAAAATATTTTTTTACTTTTGTAGCGTTAAAAAAATACACTTCCGCTATGAGAATAAAAAGCATCTATTTGCTACTTTTGCTGTTGTGCTATAGTAGTTTGAAAGCGCAAGAGCAAGAAAATTTTACTTCATTAGAAAAGAAAACCCATTGGGTAAACCAAATTCAAGATATTACTGAACTCCCTGTAGGAATTAGAGAGAATAAGAATGGCGTAGAGTATGCTATGATGATTACCAATGCTACTTTTTCTCCTAACGAAACTACTGTAAATATCTATGCCCGCATTACCTTCCCCGACACACAAAATCCTTCAGGTAAACGCGAACTCTACTTTGGAGCTACTGAAATTCCTTTTTCGTATGAAGGTCAGTTAGTAGGCGATGTACATTTGTCATTATTAGGTGATGTGACTATTAGTAATACTAAAAACTGGTCGTTTTTGCTCAAAGGAGGTAAAAATGTAAAAGGAAAAACTGTAGACGACCAAACATATATTGAAGTAGATTGTAACGGATTGAAAAAAATTGCTTTAAAAGGGATGATACGCATCTCTAATGAACTTATAGTACCAGTTGACAATAAGTTACAACCTATAGCCAATGGCTATGTAGAAAGTGAGGTAGCTATAGAAGCTGAAGATTTTAACAACTTGCTAGTAGAACTTAAACTACCTGCTTTTGCTCTTACAAGGCAGATACAAAATAAAGATAAAGGAGCTTTTATATTTCACCCTGAGCGAATGGTCTTGGATATGAGTGATACCAATAATGCCCCAGCAATGGTTTTCCCTCAAGGATATGACGAGTATTTAGTAGCTGGGCAAGAAAGTTGGCGAGGCTTTTATATACAAGAACTCACGGTTACCTTACCTGAGGAGTTCAAAAAAACAGGAGGGAGAGTAAGTTTAAAAGCAACTAACTTCCTTTTGGATGCTTATGGTTTTTCAGGAAGTTTGTCAGCAGAGAATCTCATTAGCTTTAAAGAAGGACGTACTTCTGAGGATAAAAAGAAAGGATGGCAATACGCCATAGACCACATACAAGCTGATTTTGTAGCTTCTAAACTCACCGGAGGTGCCCTTTCTGGTGCTTTCCGTATTCCTATAGAAAAAGAAGATTCTCGTGGAATTCATTTTGAGGGTAGTTTTTCCGAGGATAACTATATGCTCCGTGTTTCCTCATTAGAGTCTATTTCCTTTGATATGTGGAAAGCAAAAGCTGTTATCCTGCCTTCTTCTTATGTTGAATTGCAAGTAAAAAACAAAGAATTTCTCCCAAAAGTAGTATTGGATGGGTCAATGATTTTAGACGCCCCTAAAGATAATGAAAATCTTTATCGATTAGAAGGAGTTAAATTTCAAAAATTCACCTTACAAACACAAGCTCCTTACATATCAGCTGAGTATTTTGGCTGTGAAGGAGAACAGAAAATAGCAGGCTTCCCTGTGAGTATCAAAGATGTAAGTGTAGCTTTTAGAGAAGAACGTGCTCAATTACATTTTGGTATACGGGTAGGCTTACAAAAAGATAAGTTTTCTGCCGAAGGTGATTTCAATATCTACGCTAAAAACACTGATGAACATTGGGATTACGACCGATTCGAAATTACTAAACTCAAATTAAAAGAAGTAGATATAGCAGTAGCTAAAGTGAGTGGAGAGTTGAATCTAATGAAAAACGACCCTGTGTACGGCAATGGTTTCAAAGCCAAACTTGCCGCTAAAATCACTAAAATTGATGTAGATGTTAAGGCTAATGCTGTATTTGGTAGTAAAGATTTCCGCTATTGGGGCTTTGAAGCTATGGTAGACGGACTAAATATCAACACCCAATACGTGAAAATAACAGGTTTTGTAGGAGGGGCGTATTATCAAATGCGCCCTCTAGGCAACCCTAAAGAAAAAAAGGAATTAGAAGAACTCTCTCTTGTGCCTGATGAAAAAATAGGATTAGGACTCAAAGCTGGGGTATTAGGAGCTTTTCAAGACAAAAAAGTACTATCCTTTTTAGCCTTGTTAGATATACAAACTTATAAAGGAGGAGGACTCTCAAAAATCGGATTTTATGGTAATGCTGCTGTAATGTATGCCTTCCAAGATAAACTATCCAATCCTTTTGCTACCGTACAAAAAAGTTTTGCTGACAATGTACAAAATGTTGTAAAAATGGAAGAGTTAGCTAAAAATGAAAAGTATAAATACTTGGACAATTCAGGAAAAGCTGACATCCCCGATGATTTTGTTATAGATAAAAGCAATGAAACCCAAAAAGCACCTATTTTCGCTCAATTAAATGTGAGTTATGATTTTGCTTCAAAAGCTTATCACTCTAATATGGAAGTATATGTGAATGTAGCTGGAGGAGTGATAAGAGGTACTGGTAATGGTAACTTGGCAGGACGTGCGGTATTACACGTAGACCCTCAAGATTGGTATTATCATCTAGGTACAACTCGTGAGATGATGGGATTGCAAGTAGGATTTGGCGATTTTCTAAATCTCAAAGCTCAAACCTACCTTATGATAGGTACTAAAATAGGGGAAGCTCCACAACCTCCTGCAAAAGTAGCCGAAATACTAAAACTCAATCCTGACGAGATCGGTTATATGAAAAGCCTTAACCAGATAAAAGAAGGAAAAGGATTTGCTTTTGGTGCACATTTAAACTTTGATACTAAATTTGATGTAGGTTTTCTCTACGCGAGTTTTGCCGCTGGCTTTGGTTCAGATTTGATGTTAAAAAATTATGGCAATGCCCATTGCAAAGGCAGAAGTGGAGAACTAGGGATCAACGGATGGTATGCTAACGGACAAACGTATGTATATCTGCAAGGCGAATTAGGTATTAAAATAAAACTGTTCTTTATTCGCAAACGCATCCCAATACTTAGTGCAGGGGTAGCAGCTTTACTACAAGGGTCAGGACCTAATCCTTTCTGGGCACGAGGTTATTTAGGTGGCTACTACAATGTACTCGGCGGATTGGTAAAAGGTCGCTTCCGTTTAAAAATGGAATTTGGAGAACAATGTGAATTGGCAAGCGATCAAGTGTTAGGAGGTATGAAAATTATCTCGGACGTATCCCCTTCTGACCGTAGTGAAAATGTAGATGTATTCCTCTCTCCTCAAGCTACTTTCAACTTAGAATTAGAAAAACCTATTGTTATCCCAGAAGATGACCATGACCATACTTATATCGTGAACTTAGAAAAATTTGAAGTACTCGATGCTCAAGGAAATACCATAGAAGGAAAACTAACTTATGGCAAGAGTCAGGATGAACTTAACTTTACTCCAAGAGAGGTGCTTCCTCCTCATCAAAAACTAAAAGCAGTAGTAAGTGTAAGCTTTAAAGAACTTAAAGGAGGAAGTTACTATACTGTGATGGTAGATGGTAAAAAAGCTGTAGAAACCGAAGAGCGTACATTTACCACAGGTGAAGCTCCTGATTATATCCCTAATAGGAATATAAAATACGCCTATCCTGTATTAGACCAAAAGAACTATTTCATAGGTGAAAGTGATGAAGGCTTTGTACAATTAGAACAAGGTCAGCCTTATTTGTTTGAAGATGCACATTGGAATACTCGATTATTTATAGAGCCCGAAGGAGGTGGTAAAGCCCTTGAGCTTACTCCTACTTACTTAAAAGCAGAGAACAAAATTTCCTTCACTATGCCTAAACTCTCCAAAGCTACTAAATATGGGCTTTCTATTGTGAGCTATAGCAAGCAAGGTGCAAAAGTAAGTGCTGAAAAGTCACAACGAAAGAAAAATGACCCCAAAATTTCTGAGGGAAAATTTGACAAAGGAGAAGACGAAACTTCTTACACCTTTGAGGACAAAAAAGCACAAGCTAATGTAGATAGAGGAGGCTTTGAACGTTTGTCATACCAATTTAACACTAGTAAATACGAGCGTCTGAGTGACAAGATGAAGAAGTTCAATACGAAACATTTGTGGATAAAATATAACTCGGCAGTTGCCTTGCTACAGAACGATATGAATACTGATGAACCTTTTGAAGAAGCTGAACTCATAGGAACCACTTATTCAGGAATTCCTCTCATAAAAGCTGAAGCTGTATTAGATGATAAGTTTGACGCTTTATTTACTAAATATTTATACAACAACCCTCAAGGACAGCCTTGGTTTAGCAGAGATACTAACACTGTAGGCTATCCTCCTAAAGAGGCTGTCACTGTTTTCCCATTTTATCCTGAGGAACTTAAATGGAGTAGTTACGATGTAAAACGGGTATTCCCTTATCGATATGATGTATTTATGTATTATCAAAAAGACTGGGATGATCAGCACACTTACTTTGCTAATCACTTGAGTGAACTAATGCAAAATCCTTTGTACATAGAGTTTATGGAACTCTATTTCCCTGTGCTTCCTTCTAAAAACTACAAAGCTGTGTTAAAATACCAATTACCTAACGGAAAAATCACTTCCGAAACACCTTACAAATATAAGTTTTAAGAGAAAATGAAACAAGCTTTATTTATAGTTATATATACTTTTACTTTTCTTGCCTTTTCACAAGAAAACCCTTCTGTGCAAATAAGTAAAGAGGTACGAAAAAACAGTATTGCTTTGCGATGGGCAGTAGATGCCCCCGTAGCGTGGCAGAAAGCCAATAACATAGGATTTCTGTTAGAACGGACTACATACCTTCGCAATGGGAAACTGCTCACTACCCGCGAAACCAAATTGTTAGGCATCTTCAAAACCCCTCCTTTAGAAAAGTGGAAAGAATGGGTTGAAAAGAACGACAATGCCGCTATTGTCGCACAAGCTATCTATGGTGAAACTTTTGAAACTGAGATTTCTAATAACCAAAACCCTATAGAAGGAATTGCCAATAAAGCACGCGAAATAGACGACCGTTTTTCTTTTGCTCTAATGGCAGCCGATTTAGACTTCTCTGTAGCTTGCTTTGCAGGATGGGGATATGTAGACAACGAGGTATTACCCAATGAAAATTATCTTTATAAAGTAAAACTTTTGCCTAATGATAAGCTCAATATAAAAGAAGGAGTTGTAGTGGCTGGGCTTAGAGATTTCCAAGAATTACCAGCTCCTTTTGATTTTAGAGGACATTTTGAAGATAGAAAAGTAACTCTCACGTGGGACTATCAAACCCTTAGCCAACTCTATAGTTATTATTTTATTGAAAAGGCTGAAGGAGATGCTCCTTTTGCTCCAATAACCGAACATCCCGTGGTAAATATGAATCAAAATAGTCGTTCCACAGCGATGATTTATGTAGATTCATTAGCTCAAAATGATAAGGAGTACCGCTATCGCCTAAAAGGAAAAACAATCTTTGGAACTTATAGTCCGTATTCTCAAGAGATAAAAGGCAAAGGTATTAAGGCTATTACGCAAATAGCACAACTTACTGAGGTAGTTCCTATAGACGAAAAGCAATACCGTTTGCGTTGGGATTTCTCTAAGGAAAACGAGAATGAGATTACACACTTTTCTCTCTTGCATTCGCCTGACGACAAGGCTTATAAAGAGATAAAAACTCCTATTGCTGTAAGTGATAGACAAATACTTATAACCCCTACAATGCCCTCTAATTACTATAAAGTGCGCACGTATGCCAAAAATGGTACTACTTTCGATTCATTTGCAATGTTAGTACAGCCCGATGACGAAACTCCTCCTGAAAGGGTACAACAACTCACAGGGACTATAGATACTTTAGGGGTCGTAACTTTGCAATGGAAAGCCAATACCGATGCCGACCTAATGGGCTATTATGTTTTTAGAGGTAACCAAAAAGGTGAAGAGATGATGCGTATCACAGGCTCTCATATCACCGATACCTCCCTTAAAGATACCGTAGTTCTCAAAAGTTTGAACGCTAAAGTATATTATTGGGTAACTGCCATCGATTTTCGTAAGAATGAGTCCACTCCCTCCGTATTGTTAGAACTCACCAAACCCGATAAAGTCCCTCCTACCACCCCTATTTTTACTCAGTATGTCGATGACAAAAATGGCTGGAAACTTACTTGGCGTAAGAGCTTTAGTGACGATGTAACCCAATATTTGCTCTACCAAAGAGAAAAGGGTACTACCGATTGGAAACTTATTCACTCTGAAAATAATAGCAAAAAAGAATCCTATACTTATACGGTTCCTCCTAATGTATCAGGGGTTTATGAGTATACCGTACGTGCAAAAGACCATAGCAATAATTTTTCGGACTACTCGCCTGTAATACAAATCAATCACAAACCTAAAACCGATGATAGGGTATTACGAGGACTTCAAAGTCGTGTTAAAAAAGGAAAAGTTACTTTGCAGTGGTTACCTATAAAAGATGGCTTTAATGAAATGATAATTTACAAGGCTATCAATGGAGATAAACCTATGTTGTGGCGCAGCCTTACTACGCCTGTTACCTCGGTTGAAGATTCCGATATACAACCTGATAACACTTATCTCTACCTTTTTAAAGTCATTTTAAAAGACAATTCACCTACCCCTACTGAGAAAATAGAAGTCAAAACAATTAATAATTAACAATCCATAATTACTATGTTCTTACGTCGTTATATACTCCTCCT